>JBFMDH010000016.1 GCA_040754075.1 Acidobacteriota bacterium | reverse complement strand
GGTCATCTGATCTAAAATCTGGTTGACGAAAGTCATAAGCCAATCTCCGATTGTCTGGTGTCTGGAAACATCCATTTAATCGGTATTGGCTTATTTTTTCATCTCATTTTTTGTCCGAACCATTGATGAATGAAAGAAAAAAGGAATTGAAGAAAAGCTATCAGCAGAGCGACAAGCCTATGGGAATTTATCAAATTCGCAATCAAGTGAATGGGAAAATATTCATCGGCTATGCGCAAGACCTGCAAGCCATATTCAACAGCAACCGCTTTCAATTGAAAATGAATGGGCACACCAACAAGGCTTTACAAAAAGAATGGAATGAATTCGGTGAAGTTGCTTTTGTCTTTGAAATTCTCGATGAACTCAAACCTAAACCCGGACAAAGCCCGAATTATCTAAGTGAATTAAAAGAGCTGCACCAGTTATGGCTCGACAATTTAGAACCTTACGGTGAAAAGGGTTATCACGCCAAACCGATCAGCCGTGAAGAGCGATTGGCAATGATGGCTAAAAACCGCGACGGCAATTGAGATTGCTGAGTCGTCATCGCATCCGGCGACTTGTCGAATTGCGCTTTTGTCGAACCCCTTGGTCGTTCACCTGGCGAGTTTTGCAACTGTTTGCGCCATCCCAATTTTAGGCTTCATCCGCTGACTCGCGTGCGATTTTTTGCAGATTAGTTTGCGATGGCGTTTATCTTGAACCGGTTGAAGCGCGGTCAAAGACCGCTTCCTCAACATCCCCTCAGTCAGTTTAGTGGCAAGGCGCTCTATGGTAATTGATTATCTCCATAAAAAATAAAGCGGCTCCGGGGTGAGCGAGCCGCTTTTATAAACCATTCTGTTCTGTCGGGTCAGGGGTGCAAATTTGATTTCAATTTTTCGATACTGCTGAGCGACCGGCTTCGGTTTTCGGCGCATTCAATACATTTGCGTCAACCGTGTAATCGACAAAACCGATCATCATTTCATCGTAAGTCGGGTCGCCAAACCGCACAGGTTTGGTCGGGTCAGGGTTAAATTTATTTTTTGCCGAATTATCGAAATGCGCAACCACTTCGATGCGCGTTCCCGCAGGTACAGATTTCGGAGTTTTCAGATAATAATTGGTCTGCCAGTTAAAACTATAACCGGGCACATTGATTAAAATCTCCGAACGCCCGTCGGGATAAACGGCAGTAATTTTCATGTCTTTGCCGCGCAGGTGCATATGCGGCATCAACCCGTAAATATGCGCGGCATGTTTGAAGCTAAAGCAGGCATTGACTTCGTGATTGGCTGCGCCCGGCGGAATTTGAAAATGGTAATTGGTCACCATTTGCGTATGCACTTCTCTTACGGGCGGGGTTTTGGCGAAATAGAGTCCTACGCTTGAACGGTCTTTTTCAACCTTGCCGGTGGTTTTTGAATAGTGCATCTGCAAAACCACGGTTGCGCCTTTCGGAAGTTTTTTGGCAACTCCGATGGGCCATTCAAAAACTTCGCTTCCCGGCGCTTCGCCACCAAGCATACCTTGTGATTCGTCTCTGCCGGTTCCATCCATGAAAATTCCTGCGCCGCCTTCGGGGGTCGCGCAACCGTTATCAAAGACCGGGGCTTCGGGTTTGGTGCGCATCAATGAACCTTCTTCCTTGAAGATAACTTTCGCCATCATGCGTTCGATCATCTCTTTGGTTGGCGAGAAAGCATTCTTTTCGGCTTTCTTTCGCGGCGGTTGCACAAAAGCGATGATGTGATGCACAACTTTGCGATTGCCGGGAATGGATTCAACCGCCTGCACCCATTTGTCTTCATCAAAATTGGTCGGGATGAAAAAGTATTTGTATTCGTCAGTGCCTTCGGCGCTCAGGGTATACTCTTCAGGCATAGTCAATATGGCATCGGGTGTGCCTTTGCGCCATTTATCGTTGAACTGCGGCGCGGGTGGCAAATCTTTGGGATTGCCTTCTTTTGCGCCGCTGTCAACCCAGGCAACGATGGTATCGATCTCTTGCTTAGACAGTCTGCGGTCATTTGAAAATTCACCATGCGCGGGGTCTGCGTGCCAGGGCGGCATCTCCTTGGAGATGACTTTTTCTTTAATGGAGCGCGCCCACGGGCGAACCTCTTTATAACTGGTCAGGGCAAAGGGAGCCATATCTCCGGTGCGATGACAGGCGACACAATTGTCATTAAAAATTTTGGCGACATCTTTCGTGTACGTTACATCTTTTACTTTGGTGTTGTTGGCGCTTGTCTGCGAGTTTGCAAATAAGAACGCAACGATTATTAAGGCAAAAAAACCAAAAACCAACCTTTTCATTGACCTGCTCCTTATTGTTGAGTGATTTGTTCCGAGCAATCGTAAACGATTACGAAGATACCATAAGGCAGGTTCCGATTGAATTGAAAATTTTTCAGATTTTGTTATCTCATCACTGGGAACGCGGATGTCCACATCCGCAGATTTAACTGGCGTACATTAAGGCAAAGTAGAATAGTCGGCAATCATTTGTCTGGAATATCAGAACCGGCGGATATGGATATCCGTGCTCGTGGTTTTATTTAATCCCCTTTATATTTTCTCCATTGTGCGCTGCTGAAAACCCAGTCCACGGGTTTTCCACATAATCGCGATTTGACCGGATTGTTCTCAATGTAGGCAATGGCATTTGCAAGATGCTTTTCATCGCGTATAAAGCGGTCGAAATAATCTTCCATCCAAAATGCCCCTAGACGTTGCAAAGTTCGGTTCGCCATGCGAGCCGTATAACCTTTGAAGAATTTCAGAATTTGAGAAAGTTCATACCCGGCATTGGGAGTGAATAAAATATGGAGGTGATTGGGCATCACTACCCAAGCCAATAATTTGTAGCGCTTATTATCAAAATCCAGTAATGAATTTTGAATAATCGTAGCGATACGTGGGTCTTTCAAATAACAATGCCCATAACCTTGGTCAAGGTAAGCTTCAACACGTTTATAAAGTAATTCTTTGGCTGCCTCTGGCGATTCACTTGGCAACTCCAATCGCCATCGGTCGAGAACTACTTGTGGCAAAGAATCCTGCAACCGCAAATTAATGGTTTGAGCTATCGCACCGCCGTCGAAATGCGGTAAATAACCGCGACTATGCCAACCTCTGGGCTGAGAAATTCTCATAAGCATTTGTTATTAACATTGCGCAGATGTAGACATCTGCCGACTTAGACATTATGAACAGATAGGTTCACTGATTTGGCTATTCCCTTCATCTACGCCAGTCTGAAGTCTGCGGATGTGGACATCCGCGTTCCCGGTAAAAATATTCGACGGCTTGCTAAAGCCGGTTTCATCTAAAATGGTTTATTGATTTAAGCAAGGGTTTCCTGAAAAAACCTTGCAGCGATTTGAATCGTTTCATCGGCGGCGGCGCGTTCACTGTGCGGACTGTGTTTGCCGTCTTCGATAAGGCGAATCGGAATGTGCGGCAATTGTTTTGCCACCTGCGCGAGTTCATCGGCTTCGGTGCGCGGGTCTTGTTTTCCGTGAATAAACAAAGCGCGATTGCTAATCTCCGAAAGTCTGCCGTCATATAAATCGTGCTTTTCATGTTCGGCGCGGTCGGCAATTTCTACCCAGGCATTGCCGTTCATCTCAATCAACTGCAACCAGTAATCTGCGCCGTGTTCGTTTTGCAAAACCTCAACCACCCGTTCGCCGAGTTGCATCGGGTCATGCATCATGGTTTCAAAAAAGCCGCGTGACGCAGGCTTCACCCGGTAATAATGAAACGCTTCAAAGATGATGCCGTAGAAACGTTCCGGTTGCAGAAGCGACATCCAGACGGCAATCACAGACCCGTCGCTATGCCCCCAGAGAAAAGTTTTTTCAATGCCCTGCGCGTCCAGAAAATTAATCATCTCCTCAGCCGCGTGACGATGAAAATCCCAATCCATCCTGGCGATGCGCTCAGACCGCCCATAGCCTGAACGGTCTGGTATCAAAATACGATAATCGTTTTTGAGCGCATCAATCTGTTTATCGAACGGGTAAATGCCGTACCCCCAACCACCATGCATAAACAGCAAAGGCAGGCCTTCGCCGGTTTCACGATAAAAAAGCTGCGGGTTTTCGCGTCTGGCAAGCGGTGAATGCTTGAGCGTTATCAATGGCAAAGGTCTTATCTTCTCCTTACGGTTTCTTTTTCGGGAAGGGCAATTTCACGCCGCCCGGCAAACTGACGCCGCTATCGTTTAACACGTTACGCAATTCCGATGGCAGATAACTCTGCATGCGATAAGCCACGCCGCTATCTTTCAAAACCTGCATGGCATATTTCAAGGTCGGGTCATAATCGCGGGCTTCGGTTTCATGTCCTTTACCGGCTGCGGCAATCTCTTTGCCTTCTTCGCCGCCGACCTGCTGCCCCTTTTCAACATAAAGCGCCGAAAGCGCCAAATGATTGCCCGCCATCTCGCCGGAATTATTGGTCTCCGTGCGATAGCCGGTCGCGACATTGTATTCGTGAATCGCCTGATCGGTGTTGCCCATCGCATGATGACAATAAGCCAACTCGCGATGCGCTTCGTAATAATCCGGGCGTAGTTCAAGGGCTTTATTGAGTTGCGGCACCGCCTGTTGATATTGCTTCAATAAACGATAAGCGAACCCGACACCGAAATAGGCTTCGGCATCATTGGGCGCAATCGTTGAGGCGCGAACGAAAGCCTGTGGGGCTTTCTGGCGATCTTTCTCATCAATCAAATAGGCATAACCGAGCGCCATTTGCGCTTCAGCTTGAGCTGGCGCTTTCTGGGTGAGCGTTTCGGCTGTCTTTACAGCCTCTTTGCGAGCGTCTTTCTGCTTGATGGCTTTATCGGGTCGCGCATTCGTCGATTGATCCTGAGTTTCCAATGTCCTTGCCCAGATGCTCAAGGCTTTCACGCGGCGCGCTTGCAATCCGACATTATCGGCAAATTTATTGGTCGCGGTTGAAAGCAAATCCACCGCATCGCGGAAACGCCCGGTTTCCAGATAAACATTTGCCAATCGTTCATAGGTCGGGGCGGAATTGGCATCTTCCTGCAACGCCATTTCGTATGAAGCAACCGCCTGCGGCATCAACCCCTGCGCTTCAAACTTCACGCCTTTTTCATAATTGGCATTCGCGGCAACCGGTTTCAAAGTAATCGCAACCTCCTGGTGAACCCCGGGCAATACGGTGATTTTCGATTCGACCGCTTGAAAGCCCTGACGTTCGGCGCGAATGGTGTATTGTCCCTGCATCAGTTCTTTTTGAATATTGCCCGAACCCAAGGCTTCACCATTGATGGCAATTTTCGCGTCTTCAGGGGTAGCAACCAGATTGACGATACCTTTATCGGTGAGCGGTTGAACCGCTTTGGCAAGCGAAGCGATTTTAAAAATCACCATCGTGCCGCGCACATCTGTCGCAACCATAGTTGGCGTTTGGTCAATTTCATACTTGGCGGTTTGTTGAAAATCGTTTGCCCATTTGCGAACATTTTCGCGCAAATAGGCGGCAAGATTTCCGGCTTCGACGCGCCCGTCGGGTTTATTGGCGAGGTCTTGAATGCCCGCGAGTATGTAATAGGTGAAAACTCCGTGTTCGAGTTTGGCGTCTTCGTAAGCGCGTTCGCCGACCTGACAGGCATAAAAGACAATCGAAGTCGGCGGCGGCAAATCCGCCGGACGATTTTCGCCTGCGGTAATGCGTATGCCGCGCGTCATCACATCGGTCATGGTGTTGCCCTTGATGCCGCGACCGGGAAACGGGTCTTCGCGACAGGCATCCAAAAAGATGGTGAATTGCGAAGCTTTCAAGGCGCTCAGGTGTCTCGATAATTCGCCAAGTTCCAATCCCGTGCGTTCCAGCGATTCTTTGCTCGAGGCATCAACATCAACCGGCAGGTAATAACTTTTCGCTTGTACGCCAAGCCCGCGAGCAATGCCGTGTCCCGCTAAAAAGACGATGACCTGATGATTGGCTTGCACACGCGGCAATAAATACTGGTCAATTGCCGCAAGGATATTTTGTTTCGTAGCTTGACCGGCTCCCTGTTCGTCATCGGTGAGTAACTTGATATGGTCATCGCGAAAATTCGCGGTTTTGACCAGCATGTCTTTGATGGCGCGCGCATCTTTGTTGGGAAATCCGAGTTTTTGAATTTGTCCGGGATAATTGCTTACCCCGACAATGAGCGCCCATTGGTCATCAGCGCCAGCGGGTGGTTTTGCCGCTTGTGGTTTAGCGTCTACATTCGGATTTGCCGGTGGTGGTGTTTGCTTCTGCGGCTGTGGTTTTGATGGTTTGGTTTTCGGTTTGCCTTTTTGTTGCGCAAGACCATTTCCGATTTGCGCCAGTAACAGGAATATTAAAAGAGAGTAAAAAATTTTTCGTCGCATAGTTGCCCCCTAAATTGGAAATGCCTGAAGTAGTGAACTATTCAGGCGGTTTCAACGCAATGAAAGGAATATGGTATGCTCTCGGTTTTATTGCGTCAATTATTTCATTTCGATTAACCGATGTCAGCAAAACCGTCAAAGAGACAAGCGATAAACCTGTTACAACGAGAGATTATCAGTTGTGCGCGTTGTCCGCGACTGGTTGCGTGGCGCGAGCAGTGCGCCCGCGAAAAAGTAAAACGCTTTCAACAGGAAGATTATTGGGGAAAACCCGTGCCAAGTTTCGGAGACCCGCAGGCACGACTCTTAATTGTCGGACTCGCTCCGGCGGCGCACGGCGGCAATCGCACCGGGCGCATGTTTACCGGCGACCGCAGCGGCGACTGGCTCTATCGCGCGCTCTTTCGCGCAGGCTTTGCCAATCAAGCCGAATCGATTAACAAAAACGATAAGCTCGAACTAACGGACTGTTACATCACCGCGATGGCGCATTGCGCGCCGCCGGATAATAAACCGACCACAGAAGAGATCAATCATTGTCGCCCGTTTTTATTACGCGAATTTGAACTGATGCCGCAGGTAAAAGCGATTATCGCGCTCGGTCAACTGGCATTCAAAGCGTCCATCTCTACCTTCAAAGCTCTTCATCCACAGGCAAAAATTAGCGGAGCGCATTTCGCACACGGCGCAGAGGTGTCGCTAAATGACAATCTCCGACTTCTCGCCTCGTATCATCCGAGCCAGCAGAACACCTTCACCGGCAGATTAACCGAAACCATGCTGGATGCGATCTTTCATCGCGCCCGTCAAATCATTGAAAATGCCGATGCCGAAAAATAAAAAATCGGCTGATGCTCATCAGAACATCAGCCGAAAAGAGAAGATTTTTTATGAGTGATGATTCCTAATTTTGTCTTGCTGCCTTTTTCGCCTTCACTTTCACAATCGTAAAGTTTTTGGCGCTCATATCCTGTCCGGTGCCTCTTGGCCCATAAACTACCACCCGAATGCGCACCGCTTTACATTTCACATTCGGCACCGTCCAGTTCAATGAGGTTATGAATTCATAGCTGTTGATAATGTCAATCCAGGTCAACCCACCATCAAGCGAATAGGCGACATCGGTTCTGCCAAGTCCTGTACCTGTGGCTGTCCATTTAATGGTATAGACCGAACCACCATTAATCACTTCGCCACCATCAGGCGTCACCATATTGATTACCGGTTCCTGAAACACTTCATCGGTTACGGTAATCGTCACTTGCGTTCCAGCTTGTGCGCCGAGGTTATCTCTAACCACCACGCGCGCAGTGAATGTACCAACGGTTTGATAAACGTGCGTCGGTGACGCTTCGTTTGAGGTTTGCCCGTCTCCGAAATCCCAACTATAAGCCACCACCTGCCCGTCTGGGTCAGCGGCGGTTGTTCTGAAGGTAACGGACAACGGCGCAGGTCCATTGGTTGATGAAGGGATGACGCTTACAGTTGGCGGGCGATTGGCTGGCGCGCTTGCAGTAATTGTCACCGTTGCGCTGGCGGTTGCGCCTTGCGGGTCGCGCACCGTACAACGCGCCGTGAAGCTTCCGGCGGATTGATAGACGTGCGATGGATTTGCAGTTGCTCCGGTCGTGCCATCGCCGAAATCCCACGCATAAGTTAATGCCTGACCTTCGGGGTCAGCGGCAGTTGATGCAAAGGCGACATTGAGCGGCGTGGTTCCGGTTGTTGGTGTCGCGTTGATGGCAACGGTCGGCGGCAGATTTGCGGCTCCACCCGATGCCATTTTTTCATGAGCGCCGATGTCGAAAGCCGCGCCTTGCGGACGCGCCTGTAACCTGTAATCAAGCGGATTATCAAGCACCTCGCCCCGGTCAATTGCAGGGCTTCCGGCAAAGGGTTGGCACAGGTTGTTGTGATCAAGCATGGGGTCTACGACTACCGAACGCCCATCTACATTCATGCCGACCTGCCATTCAGCGAAACTTTCCCAATAAAAAGTTCGGGCTGGCGATTCAAACGAAAACCGGTACGTTCCACCCGCCGGTTTGTAATAGATATTGGAATTTGCTCCAAACCCGCTGCCCGGATTGATGACGAAAACCATCGGGCGATTGCTGTTTACGACAACGATGTTATTTCTGAATTTCGCATTTTCCGCTGAAATATCTCTTGAATTGGTGACGCAATAGAGACCCGCGTGAAATACTTTTGCAACATCAAAGAGCGTATTATTTTCAAACCGCACATTTGAACCCGAATAGGTTCCGATGCCCGCGCCATTGGTGGAAATCACCACGTTATTGCGACAAATGGAATCGCGGCATTCATAAGGCGTGTTATCGCGCATAAATTCGAGGTCGGTATCCTGACCGAGTAAAATGCCTGCGTGACCGGCGCGTTCGACACGGTTGCGTTCAACGATGCCATTTTTCGCGCCGCCTTTCAGATAGACGCCACAGGTCGCAGTATCGTGTATGTAGTTTTCGCGAATGGTTACGCCAAGCGAACCGATGGAATCGATGCCTTCGGCATTTGACGCATCACGTACACCGGATGGGCCGATTTCACATTTTTCAATCAAGAGGTTATCGGCGTTGAAAGTTTTGATGCAATCGCGTCCACTGCCTCCGATTTTGCAATTGCGCAAAACGCAATTGAGATTCGATTCAATTTTCACGGCATAGTAATAACCGCCGCGCACTTCGATATTCATTAGCGATTGATTATCGGCAAGCAGAAACAAAACATAGGATAGATTGGCTTCATCTGTGGTGCTCGCACTGATAATGGCGTTTTCTCCCGGATAAGAAGAGATTGCGATTCCCGCTTTATCAAGCCAGAGGTAACGGGTTTGCGTATAGGTGCCGCCACGCAGATAAATCGTATCGCCGGGAGCGGCAAGTTCGTGCGCTTTTCTGAGCGTCGCGACCGGGGCGCTGAGGCTACCCGAATTGGCATCATTGCCGGTTGTTGATACATACCAAATCGCAGCGTTGGCTTCCTGAACTGCAACGCCACCAAAGAAAATCGTCAAAAAGGCAAAGAACAAAAAGGTCTTTTTATAGTTATCCATCTCTCTTTTCAACCCCACTGCGTCGGTTACTTCCTGCATTGGCTCAACAGACGTGGGGCGTCACGAGACACAATTCAGGTAAGTCAGACGCTCGCTCGCACACCGCTCACCGACATCCGAACGTGTGTGATCTGAGCTATCGACTTAGGGACTTTCCTGCTTATTTTTCAGGTGAGATGGAACCATTAGGGAAGGATGCATCTCACTTCGGCAGCCAGACATCCTTCGGGAAGGCAAAAGGCAAAAGGCAAAAACCAAAAGGCAAAAATGCGATTGGTAATGCCAGCCTGAATGTGCAATTGCGTGAAAAGACATCAGACAAGGTGAGCGGTTATGATTTTTACCTTTTCACATTTGCCTTTTGCCTTTTGCCTTCACCGAGGCCTTGGCTTTGCGACCCAGGATCACTCCTGGTGTGCCTTTTTCGGTGAAACCAAACGTGCGCCTTCTTACGTGTGGGGTAGAAACACCTAAACTGCCAAAGAAGTTGCACGCCTTGAGCATTTCGGTAACAGAGTGTGAATGAGTTTGCCTTTGCCTCAAGGGAGAATGGCAAAGGATTCGACCGTCTGTTGCAACCGAAAACCTCAAGTTAATTTAAGGAAGAGCTTTTATTTAACTGCCCTTCTTCAAAGAACTGACAGAGCGCTTTCAACTTTTTATGATCAAAGCGAAAAGCCCGGGTGGCTTTTCACGAATGAATAATTGCAAGGTTTGTGCCGCCCGAACGGGGTAACAAATTTGCAAATTTTGCACGTTCAATTTTTTAAAAATATCCACCCGTTGTTGTCATCAGGCAAACTGACGGCTGAAAAAGGCGGGTTTTCAAAGGCGAAGGGCAAGCTTCTTCAATACACGAGTTAAGCAGGTAAGCCCGGCTTCTTTGAGGTCGTTAATCCTGCGCGAGGTGACGAAATCCGCTGAACGTGTATAATTATTTTTCAATTTTTCAATCTCAAAACTGGTAAAGGTGTTTATGGCAAAAGCTAAAACGACAGACGAAACTCAAGAAGAAAATCCGAAAAAAACCGTAGCTGATAAAAAAGCGAAAAAAGCAGACGAGGGTAACGAGGCAAAATCTCAGGCGGGCGAAAAGAAAGCCGGGTCGCGAAAACGCGCTGCGAAAAAAGCAGCGGCAAGCGAAGCGGAAGTCGGTGCAACTGCCGCTATTGAAGCCGCAACCGAAAGTCCGGCAACCGTGTCGCCTGCGGCTTCGGCTCCGAGCACACTCGATGGGGTGGCGTTGCCTGCGGCAAACGGCAATGCCGGTGTGCTTGGCGGACCGAAAGATCGCGGACTCAAACCCGATGATAAACTTGCGCTACCCGTAGGCAAGCATTTCACCTACGAGCGGGTGCGCAGCCTGAATCCCAAGAGTTTTTACTGTGCGATGCGTTGGGATTACAAAATTCTCAACAAGAGTCCCGAAGAAGCCAAACGTTGGTGGGCAAACAAAAAACTGCTGGTCACCAATCCGGCAAACGGCAACAAGGTCGTGGTGCGCGCCGTTGATTTCGGACCGCACGAAACCACAGGCTTGACCATTAGCTTATCGCCGGGCGCGCTTGATGCATTGGCATTGGAAATCGGCGGCGAGGTGCAAATCGAATTCGCCGACCAGAAAGAACCCGTAGGCAGTAAGCAGTAAGCCATAGGCAGAATTTCTTAACTGCCTACTACCGCCTACTCTTGAATAACTATGATTCGTTATCCGGCATACGACCCGCCAGAATATGTAAACTGGCAAGCAGACGCTGCGGTTCTCGCAGAATATTCGGACACTTTAGAACGTGACGCGCATCGGCGCGAAATTATTCGCGCCCTGGAACCGGCAAAACATCTCGCGATTTATGCGGGGCTGCTGCGCAATCGTTTACATGACATCGCGCTGAAACGTTGGGTGATGCAGGGTGTCATTTCCAAAGCCTGGCTCGGTACAGGCGAAGAAGCCACGACCATCGGCGTGGTTCACGCGCTCAATCGCGCCAGCGAACATCAAGCGCATGATTTCGTCGCCCCGATGATTCGCAACGCCGGCGCTTGTCACGAAATGGGGATGCCGCTTGCCGATATGTTGCGCGGCTATCTGGGCACTGCCGATTCGCCAACACGCGGACGCGATTTACACATTGGCGATTTCCGTCATGGCGTCATCGCGCCCGTCAGTCCCGTCGGTGACATCATCGCCGTAACAACCGGCATTGCGCTCTCTTTCAAGTTAAATCGCGAGCCACGCATTGCCGTGACCTGGATTGGCGACGGTTCAACCAAATCCGGTGTTTTTCACGAAGCCATGAATTTTTGCGCGGTTCAACGATTGCCCATGATCGTCATTATTCAAAACAATCAGGTGGCGCTTGGCACACGTCTGGAGCAGCATCATCGCAGCGATTTCGCCCAGTGGCATGAGGCATACGGGGTGCCGGGTCTGACCTTTGACGGCAACAATGTGCTGGATGCTTATGCTGCTGCGAAAATTGCCGTAGATGGTTGTCGAAGTGGCGAAGGACCATTTTTACTGGTCAGCGAAACTTTCCGAATGGGCGGGCACGCAACCCATGACGAACGTGAAGCGCGTCACACTTTCGATGCGAAACTTTTCGAGCATTGGGGCAAACGTGACCCGATTGGCTTGTATGAAAACTATTTGCTGGAAGGGACATTGGATTTAGAAAGCGGTCGCCGCCTGCGTCGCACCAACGCCATGCGCGAGCGCAATGAAGCAATTCTTCGACAAGTTGAAGCGCAGGTTTTAAAAGAGATTGAGCAGTCGGAACAGGATGCTCTTGCAAGTGTGAAAACGCAAAAGCCGGTTCCCGAATCGGCGCGTGAAGGCGTTTACCGGGAAACGCCGAAAGAGTCCGGGCGCAAATTTAAAACCGTCGCTTCCGATTAACCGAAATCTCTGTGGCGCTTGAACGAGCATCTGCAAATAAGGGAGAAGTTATGAGCACAGTCATTCACTGGACGACAAAAGACCTTGAGACACTGCCTGACGACGGCACTCGTTATGAGATTGTCGAAGGAGAATTGCTAATGACCAGAGCGCCGAATTTTGAACATCAACATGTGTGCGGAAAACTCTATTCCCAACTACTAACCTGGAGTGAACGAACGAAAGCTGGCGAACCCTATTTAACTCCAGGCTTAATTTTTGCCGATGATGACAATGTCATTCCCGATTTAATCTGGATGAGTAAAGCAAGATTGGTTGATGCGCTCGACGATGCCGGTCATTTTATCGTTGCGCCCGAACTGGTCATTGAAGTTCTCTCATACGGCGCAGATGATGAACGCCGCGACCGGGTCATCAAACTCGCCCTTTATTCCAAATACGGCGTGCAGGATTATTGGATTGTCGATTGGCGCAATCGCAAGATTGAAATTTATCGAAGGGCGAATGAAGGTTTAAACTTTCATTCCGTTCTCAACCAAACCGACACGCTGACATCGCCTCTGCTGCCGGAATTTCAATGTCGTGTCGGAGCCATCTTTGAACATATTTGAGGAAAACCTGTTGCGTTAAGCATTTCAAATGCGAGTAGCGGAAATCATGAAAAAGAGCCTGACCCCCATTTTAATTTTCTGTTTACTGTTTGCGTCAAATACCCTGGCGCAAAAGAAAAAAGTTCCTGCTAAAAAATCTTCAACCAAACGAGTAGCGGCGCAACCCGTTGCCACTCCAACTTCTGCGGTATCAGCAGCCCGCGTCATTGGCTCTACCGTAAGCATCACCACCAAAGATGGCAATAAACTTGCAGGCACACTTTTAGACCTGAGCGCCTATAGCCTGCGCCTCAAAGCCGATGCCCTGGAATCCGTCATTGCACTTGAAACAGTGGCGGCGATTACCTTCGACCCAACGGTTACGACACAACCGGAAATGCCACCGGTCAGTGAAGCCTTCATTAAAAATTTCAATGCGGCTTTAACCGCCTGTCAAAACATGGCATCGGAAACCAGGAGCGGTTCCGATTACACAGACTATGGCAAACAACTGACGACGTTGCGCCGCAGCCTCGAAAATTTTGTATTGAGATTCAGCGCCTCGGAAAATGCCAGAGAAGCGCAGATTGCGTCGCTGCTCTCAGGCGCGCTCATTGATTACACCTGGGCGCGAACCATCTGGACGTTGAAACTGGGTGGTGATGGAACGATTGGCGAGTCGGACAGTCCGTTGATGGCGGACACTTTTGCGACTTATCCCGATTTGCGTGCCACGACCGCTTCGGGCACACGCTTTTCAGCGGATAAGTTAATCGGTAGCCTTTGGAAACGCGCTAGTGATAAAGTTGAACGTGCACGTACTATGGTTAATCGATAAGCGATTTTTAGAAAATGGAGTTTGGATATGATTTGTCACGCTTGCGGCACAGAAAGACAACGGCAAGGAAAAATTATGCGCGCGGAAGTATGCAGTGCATGCGATTCGGATATGCACTGTTGTTATAACTGCGCGAATTTCGATGAATCGGCACATAACAAATGTCGAGACCCTCAGGCAGATTGGGTTCCCGACCGCGAAAAAGCCAATTTCTGCGATTTTTTCATGCCTAATAGTTATTCAAGTAAACAACGAACCGGCGAGTTGGATAAAGCTCGACTGGATTTTCAAAACCTGTTCAAAAAATAATCCATACCCCTTCTTCCTAAATGAAAAGGCATCGCAAATTAAGCGATGCCTTTTTTTATTTCACAAATTCACCGGGCGAATGGTGTCATCCGGGTCGAGCATATATTTGCTCGAAGCGAGTCTTGCCTGCGCCCGCGCCACATCTCTCAACGTAATAATGCCGAGCAGCCGGGTGTCATCGGCGCGCGACACCACCGGCAGTTGCGAGAGTTCGCGTTGCGCGAGTTTTAAAATCACCGTATCCAACGTCTGGTCGGGATGCGCGTGAACGACTTTATGAACCATCACCGATGAAATCAAGGCTTTCTCTCTGCCTTCGGCTTCGGCGCGTTTCAAATCATTGGTGGTGACGAGTCCCACCATCTTCCCCTGTTTCAATACCGGATAACCATGAAAATCCAAGCGCCCGACCAAATCCCTGGCTTCCGAAACACTGATGTCATCGGGCAAGGTGACAACGTTTTCGGTCATCACGGTTGCTGCGGTTATTCGTGAGAGCGCATCCGTCGTCTTGGTTGTATGTCCGAGATGCGTGCCATCTTGAAACATAAACGCTTCATAAATACTTAATGGTGAAATTCGTTGCGCGACCAGATAGGCAATCGCATTGGCAATCATCACCGATAGAATAATCTCGTAGTTATAGGTCATCTCGAAGATGAGCAATATCGAAGTCATCGGCACACGAATGACCGCCGCAAACATCGCGCCCATTCCGACCAATGCAAATGCGCCTCTGGCAATTTCCGCCGACGGGTTCATGTAATAAACCAGATGCCACATCGCCGTGCCGAGCAAGCCGCCAACAAACATCGAAGGACCCAAAACCCCGCCGGACATTCCCGACCCGTAACTGAACGAAGCAGTCAGGGCTTTCGCAAGCATCAAAGCGAGTACGCCTTTGATTAACAGGTTATCCTGAGCGCGTAAAATTTCACCGAGATAGTCATAGCCCAACCCCAGCGCATTCGGTTGCCATAAACCAATCGCCCCGATAATCGCGCCCCCAAGCGCAGGCTTTGACCAGATGGGAATGTTAATCCGGTCGCGAAAAAACATTCTCAGAAAAAGAATCATCTTGGTGAAAATCACCCCAACTACACCTGCCGCCACGCCGAGCGCGGCATAAGCCAGAAGTTCCAATGGGCGATTCAAGGCATAGACATTCGCGCCCGAAAACAACGGATGGACGCCGAGTATCCAGCGTTCAATCGTCGAAGCGATAACCGCCGCGATGACGATTGACGCTGCAAGTTTCTGGTTGAGATCGCCGATGATTTCTTCAATCGCAAAGGTCACTGCCGCAAGCGGCGCATTGAATGCCGCCGCGAGCGCCGCCGCCGAAGCCACAGGGGTTTGATTCATCTGTATGCGACGCGGCACCGAAAAGAGGCGCGAAATCGCATTCGAGATGGCTGCACAGATTTGCACCGTCGGACCTTCGCGTCCAAGTGATGCGCCAGACCCTACGCATAACGCAGAAATCACCGCTTTCCATGTTGAGCCACGCAACGGCACCCGCCCGTACTCCATCGTGTAAGCGACCTTGACTTGCGGAATACCGCTGCCCCGCGCATTCGGCGCAAAGTAATGCAACAGAATTCCGGCAATCAATCCGCCGCCGGTCGTCACCAGTAAAATCCAGACGATGCGCGAGGTGCCTTGAACGCTTAAAGCGCGTTCGATGAGATTGGCTGACACCAGACGAATAAGAAAGTGATACAAAACGGCTGTGAGTCCGCAGGCGACGGCAATGGTTATGGTGAGCAGAAAATATTTTTGATTAGCCGGTAAGCGTAGGGATTGAAAGATGCGCGTTGCGCCGAGTTCGATTTGATACCATTTTTTTGTGCGTTCCGCTCGTTGTGCCATTTTACTCTGTGCGAAATACAACTACATCATTCACGGTTTTGTGGGCGCGGATTTCGATGGCGCGCTTCGTTGCGCAGTCGCAGACACCGTCAGTTCATTGATGACCTTCACCACGCCGGGCGTCGATTGCGCGATTTTCTCTGCCAGTATTTTTTCAGCCATCGAGCGCACGCTGCCCGCAAGTGTCACGCTGTTGCCGCTGGCGTTGATTTTCATGGTCAAGGTATCAAATGCGCCTGTGCGATAGAGTTCAAATTCAATCTGCTTGGCTAAATCGGCGGTCGTTGGTTGCGTCGTGGGTGGTACAGGTTCAGAGACCGCTTGCGGATTGGTCACTTTCAATTCATTGGCAATCGCCGCCACTCCGTCAACCGCTCGCGCAGCCTGTTCCGCACCGTTGCGTTGAGTTTGGGTTTCGACGCTTCCGCTAAGTGTCACCGTGCGATTTTCAACTTTTACGTCGATCGGCTTGCCGCCGAGTTCGGGACTTTTGGCAAAGGATTCCAAAATCGCGGCGCGAATTTCCAAATCGGCAACGTGCGCGTTTTCCGAAGCCGGTTGCACATCGGGGTCAACCGCGATGTTGTTTTGAACTTCTCTGACGCCTTTGGTATCGCGGGCGATTTCACCCGCGAGATTTTTCAAACCTTCGGAGGGCAACTGTCCGGTCAGCGTGACGACACCATCGGCGGTTGCGACATCGAAATTATAACCGGACATGCGTTTCGACATTGCGAATGCGGCTTTGACGCGATTGGTAGTGGCTTCGTCTTCGGAAGAAGCGAAAAGGGCAGGTCGTTTGAATCCATATTTATAAACATAAAATCCGCCGCCCGCGACAATCAGCACAAGGAGAAGAACCAATATTCTTTTCGCCATAGTGAAATCCTCTTTCTGCTGGCAAAAATCATAGCACAAGCGACGATTGAATCTAATCGCCGATGGATTTCTCGTAAATCCGATAGACCTTGGCGATTTTGCCGCCGATGAGTTCCGCCGAGCGGTTCATCATCAGATTGTTTTCCAATATCCAACTCATCTCGCCTTTCGGATACTTGCCGACTTGCGCGGCGTGTTTATAAATCTCATCGTAAAACACTGCGGCGATGCCGAGGTTTTGATGGTCTTTCACTACCCCCATCGTCACAATGCGAATGAAATCAATTTTGCGCGAATGCCACAGCAGTTTGATGAGTCCAAAAGGTAACAACCTTCCATCGGTCACTTTTTTTAAAGCGAGGTTGATGTCCGGGATGGCTAAAAAAAAGGCGATGGGGGTTGAGGTCTTGCCGTCTTCGCTCAACTGTTCGGCAACAAACACCACCTGCGAATCAACAATCTGTTTGAGGTCTTTGGCGATGTGTTGAAATTCATCATCGCTTACCGGCACAAATCCCCAGTTGTTGCTCCAGGCATCGTTATAAATGCGCCGCACGGTTTCGACTTCGCTGGCAAATTTTTTCAAATCGATGGTGCGAACCTTGATGCGGTATTTATTTTTCAAGCGCTCGGCGACGCGACCGAGCTTTTCCGAATAATTAAAGGTTTCAAGGCTGATGTCATAAGCCATCAAATCCATCGCTTTGGTGAAACCGTATTGCTCAAAAAGCGCCGCGTAATAGTCAAAGTTATAGGGCATCATCACGGTAGGCGAACTATCAAACCCTTGTACCAGCAGAGCGCATTCATAATTGGTCGAGGGGTTGAAGGGTCCGCGCATCACCGTCATGCCGCGTTCGCGAAGCCAGTGTCGCGCCGCGTCAAAGAGCGCCTGCGCGGTGACGAAATTATTTTCACATTCAAAAAATCCGAAATGCCCTGCCTGTTCGTGATGAAATTGATTGGCTGCGTGATTGACAATTGCCATAATCCGCCCGACCGGTTTTTCATTGCGAAAGGCAAGAAACAGTTCAACATCGGCAGCTTTGTAGAAGGGATGTTTTTGGATGTTGAGAATATCTTTTTGCGCCATTCTGAGTGGCGGCACCCAGTATGGGTGATGTTTATAAAGTTGGTAAGGTAGGTCTAAAAACTGATGATGCGCTTTTGCCGATTCAACCAGGCGAACCGTAATTTGATTTTCAGCCATTCGATTTTCGCTTTGCGGTTTTGAATTTGGGAATGCGGATTGTACCCATAAAAATTGCCGCTGACAAAGTGTGAGCGCAGGAAAAAGTCGAATTCGTGGCGCTCATTTGCTGAGGGTTTCTGATTTCGTCTAAGATTGAAATCGCCCCGTCGTTTGGGGAGTTGACTGAATTGGCAAAGGTGAACGGGAACCGGCAAGGAGGAAAGGCGATGAGCCAGGAAATGCAGAACATCATTATCTTGTTAGCGATATTTGGAGCCATCGGCATCTTGTCACTGGTTCTCATTACGATTTTCGTTCGCCGCATTCGGACGACGATTGAAACCCGCAAACAAGTGCGCGAAGATGAGCGTTTTCGCGAACTCTCAGAACCTTTCCCGTCAGTGATTGACCGCCCATACGAACCTGAAGCAACTCCCGAAGAGCCGCAACCGCGCATATCTGAAAGCCAGGATTTGCGTGGATAGATAGAGAAACTTTCGTTCTGCGGGAATGAATAATTCAGCCTCGCATCATCAAGACTTTTTCAATTTGCTTAAATCAATGGTAAACAAAACCGGGACTTGGGAATCGCTCGTGACTTTGACGGTTTTCGGTTCGGAGCGAAAGCCTTTCCTATCATAGATTGATAATGTGTAATCACCGGGTTCCAATCCGTCAATAAAAAATTTCCCGTTTGAATCAATATCGCGGCTGGTTCCCGCTTCAAGAATACGCTCAGTTTTCCACTTAATAGCGACACCCAATTGAGGCTTTTTAGAAGGCAATTCCCCTACATATTCGACCTGCCCTTTGATTACGCCACTTTTATATTTGAGAACTAAGCGAACATCAGTTAATGAATCCTCGCCCAATTCAACAACCCAATCGTCTGGGCGTGAAAACGGGCTGTCTTTTACTTCATTTGTATGCTTTGCGTTTGGGTGTTCGATGCGAAGTAAATCAAATAGGCGACTGAAAAGCCAAAATTCTATCGAGCCTTTTGGCAGACCATTAATCAAAAAGGTTCCATCATGTAGGAAATGGATTTTCCTTAATCCGGGAATGGTTCTGCTAACCGCCCGGAATTCATTTTGGGCTAATATTTCTAATGCTCGCTCACGGCTGCCGCCTTCGATAACAAGTGAGCCTTGAATCGTCATTCCGCGACTTACTCTGATTGTAATTCCGGTAATATCTTTATCCTTAACTGTAAAATCAACTCTATCGCTTACCAGTTCGGAATCTTCTTCAAATCCAGCGCTTGCATAAAACCGGCATTCGAGCAATCCATCAATTTCAAAATTTCCAACCTCATCGGTTTCAGCCATATCACCCGAGCCAGCTTCTCCATCTCTCAGATTCCCAATGTAAACCTGACCTTTCTTCAACGGTTCGCCGGTCTTTTCATCAATCACTTTGCCGCTGACGGTATAGGCGCGAAATCCTTTATTCAACATTTTAATATTAATGTCGCGAAGTTCACTTTCCTCATTGAGAGTTATGACTTTGGCTTTTGAACTATCTGTCACATTGCCATAAAAGGTTTGTGCAAAATAGCGATTGCGAATCACTCTATTAAAAGGGAAATGATCTCCGCCCATCGGGCTTCTTTTTTGCCTTTTTATTTTCGCTATATCATCGCCCACCGCTATGAGGTAACGACCCGGCGGCACGCTATGAAGGCGATAATTTCCCTGTGCGTCAGTTTTGTCATCGTTATTGTTTAACCAGAAGACTTCATCATCAATTTCGTCATTGGTAATTTGAAATAATTCAACCCGCTCATCTGCTATTGGTTTGCCATCAACATCAACCACTCGCCCGGAAATTACACAACCGCGAATCAAATCGAAACTGGCTTTATCAAATTTTTCTCCACTGACGAGCGCGACTTTTTTTCCTACCCCTTCATCATCGTACTCACCCTTAATAATGTATTCTGGAGCTAATATTTTTACCCAGTAAGTTTTCGATTCAAGATTATTAAACTGATAATCCCCCTTTTCATCGGTCACCGTTTTAGTCATCTCATTAATCGGAAAGACATCATAAACACTTAAAGCAATTTCAATACCGGCGGTGGGCTTTCCTTTAATTGTAACGCGCCCGGAGATTGAACCCGAATCATCTGGTCTTTTCTCCTTTGCAAAAGAATCACTGTTTTGCAAAAGGCTCATCAGAAAAATGACAAATACAAAAATCAGGAAGAATGGCACATTGCGCATCGTTGACCTCCTTTGCGGCTACATCAGGTTAAATGGTTCGGTTTAATTAATCTTCGTCTGCTGACGTCCCTAATGATTGTATACGACACATGGTTTCAAATTCGCACGGTGGACAACGATTTTGATTTGGCGCTATGGGAAATTCGGCGCGGCGAATGCTACTGACATAATCATTGATAAAGTCTTCGGCTTTTTCGACGACCTCTTTGACCGAGAGATTTTTTTTCGGGAGTTCCGAGCCTTTCTTACAACTCGTAATATGCAGATAATACCCGGCGGCGACCGCTTTATCAGGCAACAACACGCGGTCGGCAGCCATTAAATAAATCGGCAATTGCAGATTGCGTCCGGCTTCGGCTTCGCGGGCGCTCACCGGCGTGCGCGCGGTTTTGTAATCAATCACTACCAGTTCCCCGTCGCGTTCATCAATGCGGTCAATCTGCCCGCGAATTCGGATGTTGCCTGAAAGACTCCCAATGACCAGCGGCGGCTGTTTGCCGTAACCAAAGCGCTGTTCAAAGCGCACCGGCACCGCCGCGTTATCCGCGTTCCAATGCATTTCGGCGCGTAATAAATTGACCACGCGCTTTTTCATATCGGCTTTTTCAAATTCCCAGAGCGGTGTCTGTCTGACTTCGCCTTTTTCAAGCATTTCTGTGAGCACCGCTTCGCTCACCTGCTCAACGATTTCTGCGGCAGTCGCAAACGTTGCTTCCGAAAGCGCCATGCCCTGCTCTTTCAACATTCGATAGGCGCGTTCGAGAATTTCGTGATAGGCGGTTCCCAACCTATCAGGCGCAAAGCCCTCCCTGGGTTCATCGACCGGCGCGAGGCGCAATACATTGCGCGCAAAAAAGCGAAACGGACATAAACCATAATCATTAATTTTGCTGGCGCTGAACAGATAATCTTCATTGAACTGCTGTTGAATTTTCGCCGCCAGTTTTTCATTGGCGATGATGCCGCCATAAATGCCGCGCCCTAATCCAGCCAGTCGCAATCGTTCAATTTGCGATGCCCGCACCGTCGTCGTCCAACTTGTTAAACTCCCGGTTAAAAGCGTGGAGGCTGATTTGATGAGCGGATTTGGCGAAAGCGGTTTGTCGCTGTCCAACTGTTTACGCATCGCCAGGGCTGTGCGTTGGGCTAACTCTTCAAGCGATGCTGCCTCATCAAAACTTTTCGCATCGGCGGTTTCAATTTGCGAAAGACGAAGCTCCCGGGTTTCAGCGACCGCGCACACTTCATCGAGGAGATAGGATTTCAGCAATTCACCACCGGCAAAATCGGTTCGCGCATAACTCAAAAACAGGCGCTGCGTGGCGCGGGTCATCGCTTTATGAAATTGCGTCAGGTCGGCTCCGGCATCACTGGTGGTTTCGGTAAAATCAATCCCTGCGCGTCGCAGGTTCGCTTTTTCCAGCCGCGTGTAAGGCGCAGTTTCCGCAGATTTCTTAGGAAATTCGCCTTCGTTCAAACCAACAATAAAAATTGCCCGGTAGGTTCGCGGACGCAGATTGTGCGCTTCCTGAACAAGAATCGCGGGATGCCGGTTGTCCGGTCGGGCAAACGAAATTTGATTAATCGCCCGAAAGAAATCCGCAAAAAATAATTCCCGGCTGAGAATTTTTGCCGATTCGAGGGCGTCGCCTTGCGCCCGCTCACTGGCAAAGAAGTCAAGCAACGCCAGCAATCGCTGCAAAGCGAGGGCATCGACAACGGCGGACTTACCGAGTTGAATCCTCTCGGCAACCTGCAATTTAGTCAGCAGGTTTTTAATTCGTTGAGCATAGTTTTTTCTCTGCTCATTTTCAGGAAATGAAAGCGCCTGAAAAAACGCCTTCACTTGATTTGCCAGTGACGAACGCAAGGCAGGTTCAGGCAATTTATCGAATTCAACTATGTCGGCGTTTTCATCTTCGCCTGTTTTTTTTGCGGGCTTTTCAATCGCTTCAATCCATTGATTGTGCCCCTGCATCACACCTGCTTTAAGCGATAAATCATCCAACACATCGACACGTTCGCCCGTGAGTTCAAACGCCGAAAAATCGAAATAGGGCGAGCGCAGAGCGTCAATAACCAAGCGGCGGCGGAAGTGATTGATTTCGAGTTGCAACAGTTTGATCACTGCAATCACGCAAGGGTTTTCCGCAAGCGCGAGTTGGCAATCAAGCATCACCCGAATGCCGCATTCCGCGAAAATTCGTTCGCAATGATGGGCATAGGTTGCAAGCGAACGGCAAACGATGGTGATGTCTTCAAGAGCAAAATTATCTTCAATCGTCAGGCGTTTAATTTCACGGGCAACGGCGCGAACTTCTACACCGCGGTCGGGCGCTGAGATGATGTTAATCGGCTGCGACGCTTGCCCCGTTTCATCAAATGACTCGCCTGGCAAATCCGCGATTTGTTCCCGCATCAAGCGAGTTGCTGCTTGTGAAATTGAGGTTTCCGATGGCGAATCAAAATGAACAACCTCCGCACCCATATCAACAAACCGTTCCCACGTCGGTTTATGCCAGAGGTGAACCGCGCGGTCGGCTTCGTAAGTTAAACTGGCAACGGTTTCCACTCCGCAATGACCGAGCAACTCAAGCAAACGAATTTGTGTTGGCGTATAAAAATCAAAACCGTCACAAGCGACCAGCGGAAATTCGCTTTTGATTTTTTCTATCAACGATAGGTTCGCAGATGGGTTGGTTAAAAGCTTTTCCAGCGCCTTTACTGCCCGTACCCCTGCGCCTTCCGCATCAACCGCCGGCATTTGCTCAAGCGCCTTTTCATATTCGCCAAAAATCAACGCTACATCCTGAGCTTTTTTACTGGTAAGCCCGATGAGTTGGGTGAAGCGTTTGGCATCGGTATTACTGCGCCAGAGTTCATCAATAAAGGTTGCGAGCGAATCAATCAGCCCGGATTTGTGAGCGATGTTGTGGAAATAACTGAGGGCGTTTTGTTCGGCTAAACCGGCAACCACATTGCGCAATACTCTGTCGCGTTCAAGCGAGGTTAAATAATCGCGTTGTTCTTTGCACAATCCTAAAACTTTTTGAAAGAGGTTCGGAAAAGTAATGACCAGTGGTTTCGCTTTATCCGGTAAATTTTCTGAAATGACCGTCTGCAAGGCTTCATGAAATATATCCGCAGCCGCCGATGACGGAATAATGAGCAACGCGCTTTGCTGTTTGTCAGAGACACATTGAGCAATGCGCGAAAGTAGATTTCGCGTTTTACCGGAATTGGCGCTGCCTGTGAGTAATTTCATTTTGCTTTCAATTATAAGAAACCCGTTCTATCCGAACAAAACGATTATCAACGATTTATCATTGAAGGTTTTTGCGAAGAAAAATTCCATCATCCGTTGAATCGGCATCATCGCTCTACGAAATATCAACCGGCTAATCATCAATGGACATTCCCAGCAGATGTGGCGGATCAGCGCGGATTACCGGCGAACAAGCCCGTTGCTTACTTGTAAAGTCATCCGCAAAAATCCGTTTCATCCGCCTGATCCGGGAATAATATTTCAAACTGATTTGTGAACCCGTTGGTTTTCCATCAGTCCCCTGAAAATTCAGCAATCGCTTTCTAGGCAATTAAACAAATCTCGATTAACGCCGAACCTATAATCGAAACCAACCGGTTTAGCCTGTCCATCGCTGTTTGAATTCTTCTCGCTCAGGCATAATTACCCGGTATGAATGAACGCACTTTTAAAACGCTTGAACTCGAAGCGTTGCTTTCGCTTCTCGCAAGGCATGTGCAGACGCCGCTTGGACGCAATCGCGCGCTCACGCTTATGCCTTCGACTGACCGCAACTGGATTTCGCGTGAACTCAAACGCACCACCGAATGCGTGGATTATTTAACGACCGGCGGCGCATTCGGACTTGGCGAAGTGCGCGACCCGGAAAATTCGCTTACAACACTGCAAATCGGCGGCACCACGCTTGAACCACAGGAGATTCTCGCGCTCCAGAGTTTGATTGCCGTCGGTCTCGACCTGCACACCCAATTCAACAATGCGGAAATGAAAGCGCGTTACCCTGAACTTTGCACAATCGTCGCCAGTGTACCGGATTTGCGCAGAATGCTAAGTCAGATTCGCGGCAAGATTTTGCCGAACGGCGAAATTGATGACAACGCGAGTCCCGAACTGCGGCGCATTCGTCGCGAAATCAATGAACGCCGCAATCGCATCTATCGCAACCTCGAATCGTTGATGCACGACCGCGCTGCATCCGTACAGGATGAAATCGTCACCATTCGCAACGGGCGTTTTGTGATTCCGATTCGCACAGAATCACGCGGACAGGTGCCGGGCGTGATGCATGGGCTGTCATCAAGCGGACAGACTACCTATGTCGAACCCATCGCGGTCATCGAACAAAATAATGAAATGGTGCGATTGCGCGAACAGGAAGAGATAGAGATTTCGCAGATTCTCTTTCAAATCACCGAAACCCTGCGCGGCAATCTCTTGAGCATTCACGCCATCGTCGATGCCATCACCGAGATGGATTTCACCGCCGCAAAAGCGCGGCTTGCGCGTGAGTATCACTGCACGGAACCACAAATCAAAGACGGGCGCGGACTCAAATTAAAAGATGCGCGGCATATTTTGCTTGAACAAAATCTCAGAAAAACCGGCGGGCAAATCGTGCCGATTTCATTTGAGATGGATGAAGCGCATCTGACCTTTGTCATCAGCGGTCCCAATGCCGGCGGTAAAACCGTGGTAACGAAAACCACAGGGCTGATTGCCTTGATGGCGCAGATGGGTTTGCATGTCCCTGCAACTGAGGCTGCCATGCCGGTCTTTGAAAAAATTCTTGCAGACATTGGCGACCAGCAATCGATTGCCGCAAATCTCTCGACCTTCACCGCGCACATGAAAAATATTGCCGAGATGATGGAACTGGTTGCGCCGCCTGCGTTGATTTTGCTCGATGAAGTCGGCACCGGAACCGACCCCGACGAAGGCGCAGCGTTAGGCATCGCCATCGTCAACCATTTTCAACAGACGGGCGCGACGACGATTGCCACGACGCATTACAACCCATTGAAAGTTTGGGCTTCGCAAACCGAAGGCGTGTTGAACGCTTCGGTTGAGTTCGATGAAAAGACCTTGAAGCCAACCTATCGGCTCATCGTTGGCGTAGCGGGCGCGTCATCGGGATTGGAAATCGCTAAACGCATGAATTTACCTGCGGAAGTCATTCAAGCGGCGCAAGCCAACCTCGACCCGCTGCACACCCAGGCGAGCGATTATTTGAAGCAACTCAAGCTGCTGGTTGATGAACAGGAAGCCTTGCAAGGCGCGCTTGAAGAAGAACGCGAAGCCACTGCACAAAAATATGCGCGGCTTGATTTGGATTTTGCCAAACGCGAAACCGAACGCCGCAAAGCGTTCGAGCATCAACTGGCAGAAGTCATACGCCAGTTCAGCGAAGAGAGCGAAAAATACCTCAAGAGCATTCAAGACAAAGTGCTCGCTGCGCGTCTCAAGAAAGAAGCCGAAGCCCGCGCCGCAGACTTGCGCCGTTCGGCTGGCGTGAAAATTCGCAAACAGGCTGCATCCGGCGGAACCTCGCAAACTTCGACAACCTCATCGACTGAACCGGTCGTTGAACCGAGCGTATTTGAAACCGCCACCGAAGAGATTAATGAACGCGACCATGTGCGCATCAATTCGATTGGACAGGAAGGCGTGGTCGAAACCATCAACGACGGAACCTTTACGGTGCTGGTCGGTTCGCTCAGATTTCGCGCTAAACGCGATGAACTGAAATTAATCAAAGCCGCGCAACCGCCAAATAAAGCGACGGCGAAATTACCGAAAGGGGTGAGCGCCAACGTTCGCATTGACGAAAACTTCGCGCGCGAATTGAACATCATCGGACTGACAACCGATGAAGCCGAAGACCGCGTGGATAAATTTCTCGACGAAGCGTTTCTCTCAGGCGCAGACAGCGTGCGCATCGTTCACGGGCATGGCAAAGGCGCATTGCGACAGGCGGTAATGAATTTATTGAAAGGTCATACGCATGTGCAAAGTTTCGCTTTCGCGCCGCAAAACGAAGGCGGCACCGGCGCAACCATTGCCATTTTGAAAAAGTAAGGCAATCACTTTTTTTACCTTTCATCTTTTGTTCATCAGGGCAGTTGCAGTAATATTGCGACTGCCTGAAAGTTCAATCAACAGCCACAAATCCTTATTGGAAATCTCAGCATATCCGCAACCGGAGGTGTACACATGATTTCAATCAGTGGTTCAGTCGGCAGACTCGGCAACAATAACAAAGATGACGCAGTGATTGTTCAAGGCTTGCTCAATCAGAACCTGCCGATTCCTTACGCGCCGATTAAAGTTGATGGCGACCCGGGCAATAAAACCATCGGCTTGATTGAAGGCTTTCAACGCCTGACCATGAATTTTGCCAACCCCAGCGGCTTGATTGCTCCGAACAGCCGCGAATTTACCTTTCTCAGTCTCACCTGCACATTGCCTGCGGCAAGCGGCGGCAATGCGCTTGCCGAAAGTGATTTTGAAACCGCCGCTAAGACGTTGGGTTGTGAAGTCGCAGCCATCAAAGCGGTCAACGAAATCGAATCGGCAGGCAGCGGTTATTTCGCCAGCGGCAGACCGAAAATCCTTTTTGAAGCGCATATTTTTTCGCGATTAACCAAACACGCTTACGACAAATGCGCGCCCGATATATCGAGCAAAAGCTGGAACAAAAAACTCTACAAAGGCGGCGAGGCTGAATATGACCGGCTGGAAAAAGCCATGGCGCTTGACCGCGCGGCGGCTTTGCAATCGGCATCGTGGGGGCGTTTTCAGATTATGGGATTTCACTATGCCAAACTCGGTTATACAACGGTTGATGATTTCATTGTGGCGATGTATCAATCCGAGGGGCGACATCTGGAAGCCTTTGTTTCATTCATCAAAGCTGCCAATTTAACCAAATCGCTGACCGATAAAAACTGGGCGGATTTTGCGCGCGGTTATAACGGCGCGGGTTACGCGGAAAATCAATATGATACGAAATTAAAAAAAGCCTATGACAAATATGCGGCTGAAATTGCCAAAAGCGCGGCGAACAAATAAGGCGTGAAGCAAATATTTTGTTTGCCACCTGTGAAGCAAAACCGGTTTTTTACAATTTAACTTACGGCTCAACCCCTCAGATGCTTGCTCATCACGGCTGATTTCTTTTATATGTTTAACAGAACGTTACTGAGTGAAAGGATGAGTGGTTGAGCTTCAATAATCGGAAAGACCTGGTATACCTGCTTCTCGCGGGCTTTTTCGTAACCAATGCTTTGCTGGCGGAAATCCTCGGCGGCAAATTGATTCAAGTCGGGACCTATGTGATGAGCATGGGCGTCGTTCCCTGGCCTGTCGTTTTTTTAACCACCGATTTAATCAATGAATATTTCGGGCGCGATGGCGTCAGGCATTTAACCTTTATAACGGTCGGACTCATTTTGTTTGCCTTTGCCCTCATTTTTATTGCAATCAACATTCCGGCAGCGCCGGTTTCGCCGGTAAGCGATGAAGCGTTCAATCAAGTGCTTGGACAATCGCTGTGGATTATCGTCGGCAGCATCATTGCATTCATCATCAGTCAGCTTTTGGATGTTTTCGTATTCTGGCGCTTTCGCGACCAAACCGGCGGCAGGCATCTGTGGCTGAGGTCAACCGGCTCAACGATTTTCTCTCAGTTTGTTGATACGTTTGTCATCCTGGCAATTGCTTTCTGGTTGCCGGGCAAATTAAAGACTAGAGATTTTCTCGGACTCGCCTTCACCAATTATTCATATAAACTGCTGATTGCCGTTAGCCTCACCCCGCTGATTTATCTCACGCACCATTTGATTCACCGGTTCATCGGTGATAGAGAAGCTGACAGCTTAATCGAAGAAGCCGTCAAACTTTCGCATTAGCGATTTGAAAGGATGCAAAAATGGCAGCAAACGATTCCGATAAACCCGATGCAGGACTTGGCTCACAAAGCGACGAATATTCCGGCTGGAGCGGCAACGAAACCCATCCGAATGCGCCGCAAGGGGGCGGCGGACCTGGCAGAACCCGCAGCCCGCAACCGCTCGGCGCGACCCCGGATGTCAAAAAACCGATTGCGCCAAATTCGCCTGCCGGTCGTCAAGGCTTTGTCGCAGGCGACCTGCAATATGCCTCCGATTTGCCGAAAACCTTGATTTTGTTCACCAATCCGTTGGCTGAATATAGCGTTAATGAATTAAACGACGCTCTGTTTACGGTGTTTGGTGAGCAATCTGCGGAAATCGCCCCGGGGCTTACGGAAGAAGCCGAAGCCGTCGCGTCAACCATTCTCAACCGCAAAAGCTTGATTGAAAAAGCCCGCAAAAATTATCGCGATTTGCTGTCGCAAAGACTTCTGGAAAATGCCCGCGCGACGCGCGATGAAGCAACCAAAACTTATGAAGATTTAACCAAACAACCAAGCAAATATCAGAAAGAGATGGGCGCGGAAAAATATCAATCCGCAGTAAGCGCGGCTAAAGCGGCTTATGACCGGGCGACAGAAAATCTCGGCGCGGCGCAGAAAAAAATGAACCAGGCGTATTCCGAAAAGGTCACTGCCGAATCCTATCTTGGCGCAACCGCCAGAACCCGCGACCAGATTACCCTGTCCGACATTGTCAAAGCTTCCGGTCAATATCTCGGCTATGAAAAAGGCCACGGCGATTATCAAAACTTCGCGACACAAAATCCCAAAGATCAGGAACGCAATTTCAAGCGTTGGGAAGCTGCCAAAGATGCGCTCACGCGAATGGTGACCACGCCAATCAAACGCAAACCCTATATCGAATTTCGCTCGAATCGTCATGGTTCGCGCATTTTAGGGATCAACGAAGTTCGCATCGGCGGCAATGATTTCTGGTAAAAATTTAATTTGGCAAACTTCAAAAAACGATTTCCTTTCAAGTGCCACAAAGCCTTAAAGCCCGAAAAATTCTGGCGCTTTTTAACCATCGTTGGCGCTTTTCTTTGATCTGATGGGTTAATCAATCAAGGTGCAAAAATGGCTCACCGCTGAGTTCTCTCACCAGCAAACTTTTCAGACAGGAGTACCTTATGTCGCTAAAAAAGTTGATGTTGTTTTCAGCACTTTTATTGATTGGCTATTCTCTAACGGCACAGGCGCAGACTGCTCAATCCAAAGTTGATGTGAGTTTGGTTTTTACAGCTTGCCGGGGTTTATCCCTTCGCAGTTCGGAGGCGGCACAAGCCATAACGCTCAATATAGCGTCAGCGTAGGATTTCGTTTTTAAAGTAAAATCCGAAAAACGTCAAAATGAATCAACCTAATGCGCCAAGCTCAAACGAGCAACAGCGGCAGTGAGGTTTATTCGGGCTTTGGTGATATTCGTATGTGATTTGCCACGACTTATGGCATAGTCGCGTCTCAGCAAACTTGCAATACAGTCTTCACTCGCTTTGACCAACACTTCGGTTATAAATCATGCCGAGTTTTGCATTCATTGCTTGAATGTATGCAAATTTGCAGGTTTAATTTATATTCTCGTGTCAACGCACGCATTAAGAATCAACAATAAAGAATTTTATGAAGTTTATTAGCAGTCGTTCTTCGTTTTCACCTTATCTCAAATCCCTGCTGACGGTTTTGTTTTTACTCCTCAGTGTCTCGGCTACCGGGTCTGTCGCCAACCCATCGACCAAAGCCGCAACGCCCTGGGAGGTCGAAGCGTTGTCGCCCAATGTGTTGCGGTTGGCTTTAGAAGCCGCGCAAACGGCAACCAAACAAGGCATCGCCAACGGCAGAATTCTGGGAATTATCGATTTTTCTTTGCCAAGCACCAAACGACGATTCTGGGTACTGGATACGCAGGCAAAGCGGGTGCTTTTTTATGAGTTGGTCGCACATGGCAAAGGCAGCGGCGAAAACTTTGCCACCTCATTTTCCAATCGACCGGGAAGTTCGCAATCAAGTCTCGGTCTCTATGTTACACAGTCAACCTATGAAGGCGAACATGGCTATTCTTTAAGGCTTGCGGGGCTGGAACCGGGAATCAACGATCAAGCCAAACCGCGCGCCATCGTTTTGCACGGCGCGTGGTACGTCAGCAAAAATATGATTGCCCAATATCAACGGTTGGGGCGCAGCCTTGGCTGTCCGGCGGTGGAAAATTCGGTTGTCAAACCGTTGATTGACACCCTCAAAGACGGCAATTTGATCTTTGCTTATTACCCGGACAAACATTGGCTTTCCACTTCCAAATTTCTCAATCAGGCAAAGCAGCAATGAGTGAGGAACCTAAAATCATCAAGGCTTCGGACGTTGGCATTTTCATACGGACGGTTGGCGATATTTCGGATGCGATTGCTGCGGCGCTTGGCGCTGAAGGGCTGATGCTCACCGAAAACGAATTGGGGCAAGAGTTTTTCGACCTGCGTAGCGGCATCGCCGGAGAATTTTTTCAAAAGTTAGTGAACTATCGCATTCGCGCAGCGATTGTGCTGCCAAACCCGGAACGCTTCGGCGAACGATTCAGCGAGTTGGCTTATGAGCATGCATCGCACCCGATGATTCGCGTGGTTGCGACTCAAGAAGTAGCGAATATCTGGCTTTTCAGTTGATTTCGAGTGGCAATCAATCAACCGTTAATTATTCCCTCTATTTTTATACACGTTGTTTGAATCGGTTTGACCGGTCGGCTCTTTTACATTGATAAATCTATCAAATCTGTTGCCTGACCGGCGAAGCCATAGCCTGGTTGATTTCGTCTTGAATAAGAAAGCAAGGTTCAGGCAAACTCCGGTTGCTTGAAAATAGGAGCAAGATAACGATGAATCAAGTAACGCGACTTTGTTCGGTGATGTGCGCTCTTGCATGGCTTATGACAACCGTAAACGCTCAAACTTCCCAGAATTTCAATCAAGCCTATCAAGGTTTCAAAACGGTTTACGAACAACAGCTCAAAAAACATGGCATCATCGGCAGCAGTTTTTTTCTGATTCACGATAATCAAATCATCGCCAGAGAGTTTTATGGCAAGGCCAATCTTGAAAAGAATCAAGTCGTCGATGAAGACACGATTTATCATTGGGCATCGATTACCAAAACCTTCACGGGCATTGCCATCATGCAACTTCGCGACAGAGGTTTGCTGAAACTCGACGACCCGATTATCAAATACCTGCCCGAACTGCGCGCTGTGCATAATCCGTTCGGCGATATGAGTGAAATCACCTTGCGTCAGTTGATGTCGCATAGCGCCGGGTTTCGTGATGCGACCTGGCCCTGGGGCGGCGACAAAGATTGGCATCCGCACGAACCGCAACACTGGTCGCAAATTGTCGCCATGCTGCCTTACACAGAGATTCAATTTAAACCCGGCTCCAAGTGGAGTTATTCCAATCCGGCGATTATTTTTTTAGGTCGGGTTATTGAAATCATCACCCATGACGATTTTGAAGTTTATGTCGATAAAAATATTTTCAAGCCTTTGGAGATGTATCGCAGCTATTTCGACGCCACCCCTTATCATTTACTCAACTATCGCTCGCACAGTTATTACCTGCAAGATGGAAAACTCACGCCGGCGCGGTTTGATGTCGATACCGGCATCACAGTGTCAAACGGCGGACTCAATGCGCCGCTCACCGATATGGCGAAATATATTAATTTCCTGATGGGCGACGCGAAAAAACAGGCAATCTATGATGGCGTTTTAAAGCGCGCATCGCTTGAAGCGATGTGGCAAGCGCAAATCAACATCGAGCCGCAGGTTGCAGACGGTGAAAACCGTAAAGATGCGATGGGGCTGACCTATTTTATTGAAGACAATTTCGGGCAGCATTTCATCGGGCATAGCGGCAGCCAGAACGGCTTCATCCTGCACTTTTATGTGCGCCCGGATAATCGCGCGGCTTACATCGTGGCATTCAATACCCACGCCATACCAACCGAAAAAGATGCCAGTAAAAATACCCGCGAAGCCGACCGGGTGATTAAAGAATATTTGTTTAAGAATATCTTTCCGTTGTTTAAAAAATCGGAAACCAGCAATCAGAAACCGGAATAAGATGAACGAAGCGTTGCAGAAAAAAGCTCTTGCCAAACTCGCCGACACACCGCGTTTGAACATCGGCGTTCACCCGACGCCGATTGAAGAACTCCGGCGATTTCAACAAACGCTGGGCGAAAACGCGCCGCGCATTTTTATCAAACGCGATGATTACACCGGCGCAGGATTTGGCGGCAATAAAGTTCGCAAACTCGATTATGTTTTAGCTCAGGCAATCCGTGATGGCGTTGATACGGTTCTCACCATCGGCGGAGAAAAATCCAATCATTGCCGGGCGACCGCAGCCATGTGCGCGCGCGTGGGTTTGGATTGTGTGCTGATTCTTAACCGCAGTTCGCAAACCGCAGATGAGTGGAAGCCCGCAAGTCTGGTTGTTGATGAACTGGTTGGCGCTAAGGTTCATCTGGTCGATAACCGCGAATCCCGTCAAACCACGATGCACTCGTTAGCCGAAGATTTAAGGAGCACGGGCAAGCGAGTTTTAGAAATTCCGCTTGGGGCATCGATGCCGCTGGGCGCGCTCGGTTATGTTCAAGCCGCACAGGAAGCCGCTGCGCAACTTGAAGCGATGAATGTGCGGGTGACCCATATGTTTCATTCGAGTTCTTCGGGAGGCACGCAAGCCGGGTTAATAGTTGGGGCGGCGCTTTGTCCGTTGAGTGAAGCAAAAATCATTGGCGTCAGTCCTGATGACCCCAGTGAAGCGATTGCCGCTGAAGTTTCCCAAGTCATCAACGGATTAAAAGCTCTGCTTGAAATATCCGAGGCATCATTGCATCAGGAAGCCGTCGTGCTTGATGACTATATCGGCGAAGGCTATGGCATCGCGTCGGCTGCATCATCGGCAGCACTGAAAAATCTGGCGCGCACCGAAGGCATCATCCTCGACCCGGTTTATACCGCAAAAGCCTTTGCCGGAATGTTGGATTGGATAAAGCAGGGACGGCTCACTCGCCACGATACCGTGTTGTTCTGGCATACCGGCGGGCAATTGGCGCTCTTTTATTCGCATTAATCGCGAAAGCCGCCTTGCCCGGTTATCAGCATCCGGGGTTTCTGTGCAAGCCCCATTTAAATACCTTTTCAATTCTTCCCTTTTGAACAATTTTTTTATAAATCGCTGTGCGCTCCCCTTAACAGGGTATAGAAACCTTTTTTTTGGAAAAATTTTCCTATTGACTATTTTGATGGAGAGAATCGAAAGATGAATGCTTGCCCCTGTAGAACGAAAAAATCGGGGTTGAGAAAATGGTGAATGAACAAGGGAACCGGGGATTAGGCAGGTTTCAAGTAAGCTTTGAGTGAAAAAATTTCGATTCACGGTCCTCTGTTTTTCCCGAGTTGGTTCATCAAAATGCTAAAGCCAACAGGCAGATATTTGTTTGATTCAGTGAAATTAATATTACCTGAGCAGGTAATCGGTTGGGTGATTGCAAAGCGATAACCCATATGATAGTTTCACCACGAAATGCGATTCGGGGAAGCATTTCTTCGCTACATCAACGCGACTTGGTTAGAGCGGGGGACATTTACTACACCTTTACAGCTCATAGGTTCCTGTTTGTCTCCAAAGAACCAAAACAACTTCATCTAAAGCGAATAGGCTTGGGAGGGAAAAGCTCTTCGAGGGCTTTCTAAATCAGCTTGCTACCGGAACTCGTGAAAAATTCTTTACCATCCAATCACACGCCTTCACCGGACACGCCGCTTTCGGCGTGGTTGCCTATACAGCAATCGCTGGCGGAAAAAAATAATATTGCCCTGACGACGCTTGATGAAAGCAATATTTATGTTGGAGAAACCGCGAACGAAAATAGCATCTGTCAGGCGATGCAGAAATCTCCGGTTCACGCCAACCGTTGTGACGCCGATTGTGGGACAGCTTACCAGCGGGCAATCCGTGCGGTCGGAAAAATCGAATATACCTGTCACGTCGGGCTAAAGTGTTTTGCCTTTGCGGCGCATAATCACCCGAAACCACTGGTTATTCTCGGAGGCAGAACTTTTACCTCATCGGCAAATTATTCAAAATTTTTAAATCGTTATCAGGATTATCAACCTGTCGAAACCGGCGCGGCTTTGCAAAACATCAAGTTCAATGACCCGTTTGAACTTGCGGAGATTGCAGAGGTCGTTTCCTCAACCGCAAATGCCCACTTTGCGCGAGAGCACTCCAGCTTATCGTCAATCAATGAACTCGAAAACGCTCCTAATCTTCTGGATGCGCACCTGGAAATCATTCGACTTTCCGATGAACTCGAAAATAAAAATCGGGCATTGGTGCAATTTCAGGATTTTCTGCGTGATGTCGCGCCGACCCTGGATTCGCAATCGGTTTATCTGGACATTTTGAAAAAGTTCAATGAAATCATGAAAGCCGAGCGCGGTTCGCTGATGCTTTATAACCCGGAAACTGCTGAACTTTCTCTGGAAGCGGCGGTGGGAGCCGATTTCGAGTCATTAAGTAAAATTCGCGTCAAACTCGGCGAAGGGATTTCCGGCGCGGTGCTCTACAGCGGTCTGCCGCTGCTGGTTCACAATGTGGATACAGACCGACGTGTGCGAAGCAGCCGCGCGGCGAATTATAAGACCAAATCGTTTATCAGCTACCCCATCACCCTGGGCAGTCGCAAATTCGGGGTCTTGAATTTAACCGACCGCAAAGACGGAACCGCTTACGATAAGCAAGACCTGTTGATTCTCGATATGATTGCCCCGCAGATTGCCCTCATCATTGATCGAACTGAGTGGTATAAAAAGGCTGAACAGTATCAGCAGATGTCATTGACCGATGAACTGACGGGATTGCCGAATCGTCGTTATCTTGAAGAACGACTGTTTGAAGAGGTCGAGCGTTCCAAACGCCATAACACCCCGCTGGCATTCATGTTGATCGACATTGATTATTTTAAAAGCTACAACGATCTTTACGGGCACACCAATGCCGACCGCATGTTGATTCAGGTTGCCAATATTTTCCGACGCTCGATTCGCACCATCGATATGCCTGCGCGATTTGCCGGTGATGAGTTTTGCATTATTTTACCGGAAACCGATTTAGCCTCCGCTTCGCGTATAGCCGAACGGTTGTGCAAAGAGGTTCGGCAAATCGAACTCGCCACCGAACAGGGTGGTGAGATGAACCGCGTCACCCTAAGCATTGGGGTTTCGTCATTCAGTAAATCCATCAACTCGCCACATCTCATCATTCAATCGGCGGACGCGGCGCTTTACGAAGCAAAAGCTCGCGGACGCGACCAGGTGGCGATTTTTGAAGAATAATATTTGGATTAAACGCGGATTCGTCATTTTCTTTTTTCGTGGGAACACCTTTTTAATATGCAGATACTCAGTCGCCTCACAGACTTGGAATTTTTCGACCGCGAAGATGACATTGCCCAACTTATCGCGCTTGCCACTTTCGGCTACCTCAAACCCAGACAATTGACGCTTTTTAAAAACGCGGCAGCACAAAAAGCTTTTCCTTATCAAGCGAAAGAGACCGGCGCTATTGCCTTGCTACTTGGCGCACCCCGCATCGGTAAAACCGAAACGTTGAGAAAAACTTTCGATAGACTTTTTCTCGCCTCTGGGCAGGTATTGCCCGTCTATTTTGCTTTTCGCCCGTACCACCTCGAACCCGAACAGTTTGCCAAAGAGTACCTGTCACGGGTGCTGGCGCAGTTTCTGGCGTTCCGCCATCAGGATGCTAAATTTTTAGCACTGGCGACGGCAACTTTTACCGACATCATAGATAAAGCGTCACTTGATGACCGCCCGTGGGTGACGAATCTGCTTGACCATTTTTTACAGGCGAAAAAAGCCGGTGATCTGCTTGGCGCTGTGCGCTGCGCGCTGGCTGCGCCAATGGTTATCGCCGCGCACACCCAACTTTCGCCTTTTGTGATGCTCGACAATTTTCACTGGCTGGCGAAAGCCACTGAGGATAATCGCGATGGCATCAACCTGCGTGTCGAAATGTTCCGTGCCATCAATCAGGATGACCTTTCATATAAACTTTCAAGCGTTGATAAAAAAACCACAGTTAATTATTTAATGTGCGGCTTGCAGCGAATGATTACTGAAATCATCCCTGCCGATGAAGCCTTCTTTGAACGGCTGCACCTGCTTCGTCTGGAACCGCTTGCAGAAGAACCTGCCGAACGCATGATTGGCGCGCACGCCGAACAACTGGGGATTGAAATCAGCGAATCAACGGTCGAGTTGATGTTGCAACAACTCGGGAGCGACCTGTTTTACCTACGGGCTTTGCTGGATGCGGCGGCGGCACAATCCTCACGCCTGAAATCATTCATGGAATTTGAGCGCATCTACACGGAAGAAATTCTGCAAGGACGCATCAGCTATTATTTCGATGCGGTTTTGCGTGACATTGCCGGGGATTCGCTCGCGAGACGCGCCTGCATCGAAGGTTTGACCGTTGCCATCGAAGCCGGTGAAACCATTCCCATCACCTCGGTAATCGAACGCCTGCGTAAATTCACAGATGAGCCGGAAGTTCTGCTTGCGCGTATGCATCAGCGCGAACTGCTGCATATCAGTTATGGATTCGTCGCCGCATCAGATGACGCGACGCTTGCCGATTATGTTCGCGCCAAGTACCGTTTTGAAGTTGAAGGAGCACGCCGCCCGATTGCCGGTGAAGCGTTGCTGGGCGAAAAACTCAAAGATTCCTATCGCCTGATGATGTCGCGCTATCATCGCTCTATTGAATCCCAACTGGTTGACACCCTGTCGCATTTCGATTTTCAGGCTATCCCCATGAGCCTGTTTGACGAAAACCTTTTTGAAAACCTTTATCGCGGCTTGAGCCGCGCCCAGGCGCGTCAGGCAATCGAAGCGGAGAAAGAACGCCTGCGATTGCCGCAAATCGTTTTAGTCAACGACGTAAAAGAGAGTGAAGGCGAATCGCTAAGCCTGCGATTATTTACTGCCAGCGGTTTTGAAGGCGGAATCTATAGCGAAACCAATGAAGCGCTGTGGTTGATTGGGCTATTTAATTCAAAAGAGCCGCTGGATGTAAAAACCATCGAACAAACCGAACTGAAATTTGAAGTGGCTTCGCGCAATGTGTTGTTCGGAAATTTCGCCAACGCGACCCGCTGGTATATCAGCAAAGAAGGGTTCACCAAAGAAGCCATTGAATTATTAAAAAGTTTGCAGGCTTATCATTCAAACTATAATCAACTGGACGCGCTGCATGAATTTCTGCAAAAAAGCGAAGCCCAACCTACAGAGCGCCGCGCCGCTAATGAAGTTGAATTGATTATTCCGTTTGATGATGAAGCCGAGTTGATTGCCGCGCGCACCGTTGAACAGATTGCCCGCAGCGCGGAATTTGATAAAGAATCCATCAATCAGATTAAAACCGCTTTGATTGAAGCCTGTATCAATGCCGCAGAACATAGCAACAGCCCCGACCGGAAAATCTATCTACGATTTATTCTCGAAGAAGACCGCTTGATGATTTCAGTTGCCAACAAAGGCAAATCATTTGGCGGAATTCTCGAAACCAGCGGTATGGTATCCGACGCCACGGTGGGCACGCGCGGGCGCGGTTTAAAAATTATTCGCGCCCTGATGGACGAAGTAAAATTCGAGCGCGCCGATGATGGCACAAATTTAATCATGGCGAAGTTGCTAAACCGCCCCCAAAGCGGGTAAGATGTCGCCGGTTAATAACGAAAGAGCAAACACATCCCGGTAAAATCTAAAGTCGCATTTTCTCGCTTGCCCCAACATTTGAGCGGATACCCCCACGAACTTTGCAAAATCATTGCAGGGCAAAAGCGCTGTCTGAATCAATTAAACTTTTTGGCAATGCTGAATGGCCTCACCACGAAAAAAACATCGTTCTGCTTGGACGAATCAGGTTCTGGCTTGGGATGCTGAAAAGGTTTTAAGAGGGGATTTGAATGAAGACGGTAACAATAAAATCGAAACTGGTTAATGGCGCAGCCATCATCTATCCCGGCGCCTATCTCAATCAATTGCGCGGTGAAGTCATCGAACATCAATGCAAAGAATTTTTAGGCAATGGTGTAAAACGTCTGGTAATTAATTTCGAGGAAACCGAGTTGATTAACAGCATCGGCATTTCAATTCTGCTGGAAGTGATGGAAACCATCAAAGCGGCAAAGGGCACCTTGCTGCTTTCAAACCTCAACGATTCAAACCGCGAGTTGTTTGAAATGCTGGGGTTGATGTCACACGTTTATGTCGAAGAGACGGAACAAATCGCTTTAGCAAAATTGTATGCCTATGCATCGTAAAATCTGAACGCTGGCTACAGGACACATCTGCATAAGAACTGGCTAAAACTTTTTACGGGGCTGCCGTAAAAGTGAGGGATTGGTTCTGTCAACCGAACGGACAGGAATTATTTTGGAGGAGGGGTATGAGTCCGAATAATCTAACCGTCAGAAAAATGCTGCATACACTCGGCGCGCTCACCGATTTAGGCGCTGAAATCACCTCACAGGAAAATTTCGATGAACTGATGCGCGCTTCCCTGCATACCTGTCTGGGCACGATGGCGATTCCCAAAGGCGCAATTGCGCGATTCAGCGAAAAACCGCGACAACTGAAAATCATCGCCGCGAAAGGGTTGCATGGCGCAGTCGGGCAAAAAATCGAACTCGGAGGCGATGAAGCCGAAAAAATCGCCGGTTGCCTGAAACCGATTAACTTACACGCAGAGCGCAACGGATTGGCGCATTTCGTTCGTCGTCATGGGGAAATGTTTAAAAAGCTTCGCGCCGATTTAATCGTTCCGATGACCGTCAGAAGCGAATTGATGGGCGTCATCTACCTTTCGGAAAAAATCTCAGGCGAACCATTTCAAGATGAAGATTTGGAAATCATCAACACCATTGCGCGCCACATTGGGCTGGCGCTTTATAATCAGAGGTTGATTATTTCGCTCAAACGCCGCGCCGAGGAAAATCGTCGCCTCTACCGCGAAATGCATTCGGTTTATAAAGACACGGTGGCGGCATTTGGCGCAGCAATCGATTTGAAAGATGCCTACACCAGCGGGCATTCCGAACGGGTTGCCAGGTATTCGGAAGCCATCGCCAAAGAGATGGGCGTCACCGGCGACGAGTTGGAATACATCAGCGTCGCCGGCTACCTGCACGACATCGGCAAAATCACGGTTGACCGCAGCATCATCAACAATCCGCAACCGCTCAGTGAACGCGAATTCAAAGAGTTGAACAAACACCCGATGGCGGGATATGAAATCCTGTCGCACATTCGCCGCCCGTGGCAGGACATCGCTTATATGACCAAATGCCATCACGAAAGAGTCGATGGCACGGGTTATCCGAACGGACTGCGCGGCGATGAAATTCCGCTCGGCTCACGCATTGTGACGTTTGCCGATTCCTTTGACGCGATGATGACCGATAGACCGTATCGCAAACGATTGCCGCTGGAAGTGGCGCTTGGCGAACTCGAAAAACATACCAACAGCCAATTCGATGCCGGAGTGATTACGGCGTTTTGTCGTCTGCTACTCAAAGAGATTAACGGCATCATCCGTGAACGGGTGTTCATTTCAAAAATCGGCTTGCAATTTGACCGCGAAGCGATTGTCGAAAAATTGCGCGATATGATAGACCGATTTGACCTAACCATCTCCTGTCAGTAGCCCGACCGTAAGAGAGGGCGCGAGTCAAGCAAGCAGGCGCTCTCTTACGACCGAGCTATTGCTCATTATTTCCTCAATATCGCTCCGAAAAAATTTTAAAATAGTTTCCAAAGTTGCATCGCAAATGAAATCTTTTTCGTCAACAGATACCAAAGCGTTTCCCAAATCGAAAAAGTTTCGAGTTAGGGATTTGTTTACCTCAGCGCGCAGTTTTCATCGCCGCGCATAGGCTCAGAAAATCTTGCGCGTGACCGGAAACATTGCGCCACAATAGCCGAAGACGGGGATAACCGGAAAGGAGATAGTGATGAATTCCGAGAGACATTTAATCCTGCATAAAATCGCATCGCAAGTTTCATGCCTTAATTGGCAAATCTAAATTTATCCGAATCCCGCTCTGTCTGATATTGATGTTGAGCTTGTTAATTTTTCCGGTTCAGCATTCTTTTATCGAAGGCGCGAAGGCGTTTGCCTCTACAACTTGGAGTGGAGCCGCCAACGTGAGCGCTTCATCATTCAAATTATTACCCGACTTCATCAAATGGTTATTCAATACAAAAGCCAAATTACCCAGGCAAGAAACGATGACTGAACGCAATAATCGCGTGTCGCGGATTCGTATATCGCCATTCAAATTCGTTGGCTACCTCAACGAAGCGCAAATTTTCACCGCTTTGGGTGTTGATGCAAATGGGGAAATCGTTCACGGCGCGAAGTTCTCATGGGAAACTTCCGACCGCAACATCCTCACCATTGATGACACCGGGCGCGCTACTTTTTTACAGCCTGGACAAGCTCGTCTCATCTGTCGAGCGGGTGCAGCACAAGGCGAAGCGATTTATGGAGGACCTACCTTTACCCAACGCACAGAGACCGCGACCAACGCGCCGAACGCGACCTATGCTTATTCGACCAGTTCAGGTGTTTATGTCATCACTCGCCCGGATAATTCGACTTTGCGACTGACGCCCGGCAGCCTCGGCATCACGCAATCGGAAATTCGCACCAGCGGCGGCACGACCGTAGCGAAAACCGTGTACACTTATGCCAACGACGCGGGCGGACAACCACAGGTGCAAACGATCACCAGTTATGACGACACCAACACCGCCAGCAAAGTGGATTTCAGTTATGACCAATACGGCAACATCACCGACAAACGCGAATACGGCAATCAAATCGGCGGGCAATGGAAAGTCCGCAGGCGAACCCACAATACCTACGTTCCTTATCAACAGTATGTTGATGCCTATCTGAGAAGCCTGTTGCAGACGGTCGAGATTTACGACGCACAGGAGAACACCAATGACGGCGATGATGTGTTGATAGCCAAGACCGAATATCAATATGACAACACGACGGTGACGACTTATTCGGGAGCCAACCCGCCGGGCTATATTGCCAGTTACAACGGCACGACGCACGGTAATCCAACGACGGTCAAAGAGTGGACAAATATTTCGAGCAATACGTTTGACACTCACACCAGAAATTACGATATGTTCGGCAATCGCGTGAAAGAGCAGATTTCGTGTTGCAACGAAAAGAGCTACACCTTCGGACAGAACACCTATTGGTCGAAAGCCGAACAAGCGACACGCGGCAATACCAGTGGTATCTATTTGACCGACGCGATGAGCTACAGTTTCAATAGCGGCAACCTGCAAACTAACACTGACCCGAACGGACAAATCACCGCGTATAGCTACGGCTCAGGCAATCTGTTGACTGGAACGACCAGCCCGACAGGTGCGACCAATTCAACGAGTTATAATGGCTGGGGCTTGCCGAGTTCAACGACGCAGCAGTATGTTGAAGGTGGGGTGACTAAAACCATCACCACCTCGACGGTCTATGATGGCTGGGGACAAGCGATTCAGGAAATCAATGAACACGGCGGGCAAGTCAACATGGCTTACAACAACCTGGGCAGAATGACCAGCCGCACCCATCCCTTTCAAGCGGGCGGCACTCCGGCTCCGGCGACCACTTATCAATACGACACCCTCGGTCGCGGCACAGTGATTACGACGCCTGATAGCAACACCGTGACAACGGCTTACAATGGCAAAATCACAACCGTCACCGATCAAGTGAATCGGAAAATTAAACGCGAGGTGGACAGCTTGGGCAGGCTCATTAAAGTCACGGAGCAAGAGGTCACGACCGGCGCGCTCTCGCAGGAGACCGCTTACACTTATGATATGGCTGACCGTCTGACGCAGGTCAATCAGGGCGGACAGATTCGCTCGTTCAAATATGACGCGGCAGGACATTTGCTTTATGAAAAAATCCCCGAACAGACGGCGACCATCAATGACGGCACGGGAACGCTGTGGACGATGAAATACGCCTACACCGATTTCGGTGCAGTCGCAACCCGCACCGATGCCAGAGGCGTCATCACCACCTATTCCTATGACAGCTTGAATCGTTTAACCAGCATCAGCTACAACACCAGCGGGGCATCGGGGGTGGCAGCGACGCCAACCATCACTTACACTTATGACAACAATCAAACCAGCATCTTCAAAGGCTTGTTGCTCTCGGTCACGGTAGGCACAGGGTATTCGGAAACTTATACCTATTCCAACATTGGACAAGGTAACGGCGCGAATGGTGGCGACCGCCTCAATCTGCAATCTCTTGCTTACAACATCGAAGGCAAAAATTATTCGACCAGTTATCAATACAACCAAGCCAATCAACGCACACAAATCGGGCACCTCTATCCTGAGTACGACAACAAAGGGCGCTTGTTGAAGTTGAAGAACTCTTCAGGCGTGGCGTGGTTGAGCAACGTAGCCTACAACAATGCGGGGCAAGTGACCGGCGATACCTTGAACACCAGTGGCACAGTAATCAACGAAACCTTCGGCTATGACACCAATCGAATGCAACTGACCTCGCAAACGGCAACCAAGGGGGCGACCAGTTTGCTGAATTTGACCTACAACTATGCCGCCGCCGCCGGACAAAATGGCGTCGGCTCAACCGCCGGTAATAGCGGGCAATTGATGAGCATCAGCGGCACGATTAACTCAACGACCGAGAGCGCCAGTTACACTTATGATTTATTGAGTCGGTTAGTCACCTCCTATCAAACGACCAATGCAACATCAGCCCAACGCCGCTTTGCCTATGACCGCTGGGGCAATCGCACAGGAATGTGGGATGCCACCACAGGCGGCAATCAAATCCAATCCATCACCTTGCAACAATCAGGCGGAACCGCGACTAATCGCATCACTTCGGTCACGCAAGGCGCGACGTTGAATTACACTTACGACAACGCGGGCAATGTCACCAGCGACGGACAGCACAGCTATGTGTTTGACGCTGAAAACCGCATCGTCGCAGCCGATAGCGGCGCGAGTGTCTATGCTTACGACCACAAGAACCGCAGGGTGAAAAAAACCGTTGGCGCGACCATTACCCATTATGTCTGGGAAGGCTTTCAGGTACTTGCCGAACACAACGGCGCGACCGGCGCGGTCATCACCCGATACATCAACACGGGGAGCAAGTTGATTGCCAAAATCGAAAATGGCAACACCCGCTATTTTTTGAGTGACCGGTTGAGCGCGAGAGTGGTGTTGGATGCGAGTGGCACAGTCGTCGGCAGACAAGCCCATTTGCCGTTTGGTGAAGAGTTGGGCGTGAGCGGCGAATCAGACAAGCATCGCTTCACCAGTTATGAACGCGACTCAGAGATTGGCTTGGATTATGCCGTTAATCGCTATTACAGCTTAGCAATCGGCAGATTCGAGACCGTTGACCCACTGCTTGATAAGGGATTCAAAGCCGCAAAAAGAATGACTTGTGGCGGGAACAAAGGGAATAATCATTACCAGCAACCGCAGAAGTTGAGCCGCTACAGCTATGTCGTCAATGACCCGATTCTGTTAACTGACCCACGCGGCTTGAATGCCCAAGGTCCTTGCCAAAGCCCGAATGTGCCGTTTTATTGTCCGCCGGAATTTTCAAGCTGTGAGTTTGACCGTTGTGGGAATCCCATTGATGCTGATGGAAGTGCCTTCGGTGGTGGAGGCGGTTGTAGTTGTCCGGGAACTACCAGTTGCAATTATTATAGAAAGAAATGCAAAACAGCATCGGGCGCAGGACAGGTATCATATTATTGCGTAGGGGCACAAATAGTATGCAGAGCTGCTTCAAACACCTGCACCAATAATTGTAGGAGGTTTTATATTCAATTAATGGATACTGCTTATGCCTGTAGTATTTCCCCATCAGCAGAAGCATTTTATGCTTGTCAAACTGCTGCCCATATTACAGCATTTGAGATTTGTAATTCTTTTTGCAATCTTCCATAGAACACTACTTCGGACAGTTTTTATAGACAAAAAGTTCTTTAGAATCAATAAGCGGTAGGTTCAAAGATGATTTTTTTGCAAGTTTAGACAACCTCTAACTATGAAGAAATTCAACCGCCTACAAAAATCTATACCTTACAGCAGGTCGCCCAGTAAACCGTGTCCGAACTATTGCGTTATGTAAAGAAAGTTAAAAAGTTGGAGGTAATTAAAGACATGAAAATCCATAAGGTAGCTTTAGCTAATACAGTCATAGGAGGGAGCATATATTGGATTCCGAGCGTGTTTCTTCATGCAATCAGGGGGAATGAGTTTTCTAGAAGAGATGAAATTTTCCTTACATATTTTATGCCTTCATTAATTGCGGGCATCTTGGTATTAGTATATCGTTGGTTGAAATATTGGGGTATAAGCAAACGATTATTCTCCATTTCAATTCTATTAGGGATATGGATTTTAGGTCCTTTTTTTATGTTCATAAGCGCCAGTTATACAGGCGGTGGTTTTGCTCAAAGCGGAGCATGGGTTAGGTTACTATTTGGAACTCTTGTCTTTCCTATCACTACATTTTCGATGTCAGTTTTCGACGGAACATTATATGCCCTCTTAATTATTACCGCTGTCCTGATTTTAACATCCACGTTTCCACAACTCCTTTTTATTAAAGGAGAATTAAAATAAAGACTCATGCCAAGTGCTTTTTGTCATGCTTATCGTGTAGTGGTGATTAACATACCAAGGATTCGCTATTCGTTTAATCCTCTTATACTGTATTTCTGCTTAAGAGAGTAAAGGAAGGTAAGTAAACATGGCTAAATTAATAGCATTGGTAAAACATTTTGGAATTGGGGGACTCGTTTTCTGGCTTCCTAGTATTTTATTGCATCTTGCTAGAGGAAATAATTTTTCCGGGATGGACGTACTTCTTCTTACTGCTATTTTGCCTGTTACTACCCTGTTAAGCTACGTGGTTATTTTAAAATTTTGGAAGAGTCTTGAGTTTCCCTTTGAAATTCGAGCAATCTTCCTGCTTCTTGGAATATGGATATTAGGCCCGCTTTACATGATGGTTGAAGCAAGTTTTTTGGGGGGAGGTTTCACAAGTTCCGAGGGATTGAGGGTTGTATTTTTGGGGACATTGCTGTTTCCTATATTCACACCTATACTGGCAACCCACAAGGGAACATTAGGAGCGATAGTGATAACCACATTGGTTCATCTTGCTTTAATATCATTATCCAAACTAACCAGTTTTTTGGGTAAGTCGCGGAATTCAATGTGAACCCGATAGCTAATCCTTCAAGTACGACGCGGCGGGCAGGTTGCTATTCGAGAAAATCCCTGAACAGACGGCGACCATCAATGACGGCACGGGGACGCTGTGGACGATGAAATACTCCTACACCGATTTCGGTGCGGTCGCAACCCGCACCGATGCCAGAGGCGTCATCACCACATATTCCTATGACACGTTGAATCGTTTAACCAGCATCAGCTACAACACGGCGGGCGCGTCAGGTGTAGCTTCGACGCCAACGGTCACTTACAATTATGACAACAACCAAACCAGCATCTTCAAAGGCTTGTTGCTCTCGGTCACGGTAGGCACAGGGTATTCGGAAACTTATACCTATTCCAACATTGGACAAGGTAACGGCGGCAATGGTGGCGACCGCCTCAACCTGCAATCTCTTGCTTACAACATCGAAGGCAAAAATTATTCGACCGGTTATTAAAGGTATCGTGAAAGCGTTTGATAAGCCTTCGCTTTTGAAACTTCGCCGAAGGTGAGCCGAACCTGAGAATACAACCTACATAAGCATAATTCCTTTTGAAATGCATATAGTGAGCACAGCAGGAATTATTTCAAGCTCACTTCATTGCTTAGGAGAACATCAATTATGGATATTTTTAAAAGAGGTGGTAAAGAATATCCGATATCCCGAAGTTTGGCGCAGATTTTCAGCGCTGGTTTGTTCTTCTATATCGGTGTTGCGATATACACCTATTTCTCCCGCAATCTTTCAATCTTTTTTATTCTTTGGAGTCTTTTTTCTGCAATCATATTGATGTTAATCTGGCACAACTACGAATTAAGCAAGCAAAGGAAAACGCCATTGAGCCTCAATCTATTACTTGGGACAATCGCTTTCTTGCCAATTTACTTTCCATTGGTTTCCACCATTTATTACCCTAAACCTGTTCCTTTAAGTTTTTTGGAACAATTGGAAAGTATTCTGGGCGGTTATTTAATACTACCTGTGCTAATTATCACAATTCAACAAACCATCGAAGGTTGGGCTATTGACTTATTCTGTATAGCGGTTCTTCTTACAAACGAATCAATAAAGCGAAGAAAAAGGATGGCTAAAGAACTCCAATAAGAAGGAGAGCACTATCTCATTATTAAAAGGTTTTGAGGTTGATTCTCACAGCAATTGCTTTTCCGGGTGTACTCTCTTTTGCCCATTTTTGAATCAGGGCTGTAACAAAGTCGGAAGCCGTGATACTGGGAACGCGGACGTCCACCTCCGCCGACTTCACGGCTGCGGACGTGGACGTCCGCATTCCCAGTTAAAAAGTTTTCTGATTCCTCATAGAGAAGTACTTTTGGATTTGCCCCAGACTTTGTTACAACCCCGTTTTTGAATAGGATAACTTTTCGATGTTTGAATTAGGGTTATATATCTTGGCTCTACAAGGAGTATTAGGAGCCTTTGACACAATTTATTACCACGAGCTAATAGCACGGCTCCCATCTAAAGCGGAAGCAAAGGTCGAATTGTGGCTTCATTCAGCAAGAGATTTTATTTACGCCATCGTTTTCTGCACCCTTGGCTGGGTTGCTTGGAATGGAAAATTTGCCTGGCTTCTCATCCTCCTGCTTTTGGCTGAAATCATTATCACACTTTGGGATTTTGTCGAGGAGGATTGCACTCGAAAACTTCCTGCCGGAGAGCGGATAACTCATGCAGTAATGGGAATTACTTATGGTGTATTTCTAGCTTATTTATTACCAGAAGTCTTTATTTGGCTTCGGCAACCAACAGGTTTTGCATTGGTAAAAACCGGTATCGTCAAATGGTTGCTGACGGTTATGGGTATCGGGGTCTTTATTTCAGGAGGGCGAGATTTGCTATCCACTATACTTTCCTCTCCAAAATATTAATTAATTTGCACTTGGAAAACCTATGCTATGAATTTGCGAAGGCTCATCAAAATCACTGCTCACTTTAGGTACTTTGGATACCCAGCCTATCAATACATCAGATGCCCATTGTAGAAATTCATTAATCGGCAAATAAATTTTTCTTTTCTTACATTTCTCGCCGCGCTTTGCCGACGCTTTCGCCAACCGTTACAATGCCAAGTTTAAAACGAATCATAAATGGTGTTCGCAGGTGTATGACCATTGAATGTAAAACGAATGCGCGGTCATAGACCGCTTGCTCAACTTGAGGAGAGCGGCAGGCTTGACGGCTTTTCAATTTTCAGGTCATAAACCGCTTGTTCAACTAAACTATGCGTCGCTTTACAAACTAAAACCCATAGATAGCCGAGAACTGATATGAAAATACTGGTGTGTGATGGATTGGAAAAAACCGGAGTCGAGATTTTAGCGGCTCTTGAAAATGTTACCGTTGATGAACGTCCCAACATCAAGCCCGGCGAAATCGCCGAAATCATTGGCGATTACGATGGCTTAATCGTGCGCTCAAAGACCCAGGTCACTCGCGAATTAATCGAACGCGCCGCAAAAATGCGGGTCATCGGTCGCGCCGGCACCGGCGTTGATAACATTGACGTAGCCGCCGCCACCCGGCGCGGCATCGTCGTCATGAACGCCGCTGCGGGTAACACGGTGACCACCGCTGAACATACCTGGGCAATGCTGATGGCGCTCGCCAGGCGGATTCCCCAAGCCGTCGCCTCGACCAAATCGGGCAAGTGGGAAAAGAATAAATTTTTAGGGGTTGAACTTTTAAGCAAAACCCTTGGCATCATCGGGCTTGGGCGCATCGGCTCAACCGTTGCTAATCGCGCCCGCGCTTTCGGAATGACGGTGCTCGCCTTTGACCCGTACTTCACTAAAGAAGCCGCTCGCGAACTGGGAATAGAAATGTCAACCCTTGATGAAATTTATGCGCGCGCCGATTTCATCACTCTGCACACGCCGCTCACCGAAGAAACCCGCGGCATCATCAATGCCGCTTCGATTGCCAGGATGAAAGATGGTGTGCGCATCATCAATTGCGCGCGCGGCGGTCTCGTCGATGAACTGGCGCTCGCCGAAGCCGTTCAAGCGGGCAAAGTCGCGGGCGCGGCGCTCGATGTTTTTGAACAGGAACCCATCAATGCCGATAATCCGTTGCTTGCGCTCGATAAAGTGATTTGCACACCGCACCTCGGCGCATCAACTCAGGAGGCGCAGCTCGGGGTGGCAACCATCATCGCCGAACAGGTCAGCGATTATCTGCAAAGCGGTGCGGTGCGCGGCGCAGTCAATATGCCGGCGGTGAGCGCGGAACTCATGGCAGTCATCGGCCCATACATCACACTTGGTGAAAAGCTCGGCTCATTTCAAGGGCAGGTATTCGGGCACGATTTGCAGGAAGTTGAAATCGAATATTCCGGCGATGTTGCCGATTACGATGTGAAGCCGATTACTCAAGCGATTCTTGCGGGCTTTCTATCGCCGGTCATCACCCGCGTCAATATGGTCAATGCCGCCCTGGTTGCCGAAGAGCGCGGCATCAAGGTGCGCGAATCGCTTTCAAGAAAGGCGCGCGATTTCGCCAGCATGATTCGCGTGCGCGCCGTCACCACTAAACAGGAAAGCGAAGTCGCAGGCGCACTCTTCGGACGCAGTGATGCGCGAATTGTTCGCGTCAATGGATTCAATCTCGAAGCCATTCCGCGAGGCGTGATTTTGTTTTTATTCAATCGCGACGTGCCGGGCGTGCTTGGCAACATCGCATCTTACATTGGCAGCCAGAACATCAACATCGGGCGGTTGTATCTCGGTCGCAAAGTGGTTGGTGAAAACGCGCTCGCATTGATTCAAATTGACGAAGCGATGAGCGAAGCGCAGTTAAGCGGTTTAGAAGCATTGCCCAATGTGATTTCGGTTCAACAGGTAAAGTTATAAATTCTCTTTGGCTATCAGGTTGGTACGGAAAATCATCGGGCGCTTTATCAAGGTCAATTTCCCAGCGGATGCGGCGGATTTGAGCGAATAAAGGTTTACCAGTTGCGCATAGCTGTAGTTCATAAAAATCCGTTCTTATCCGCGCCATCCGCCGCATCCGCTGGGAAATCAGAATTGCAAGACCAGCCCGATGATTTTCCATCAGACAAATGAAGTTGAACAAATTTGCTGGAAGTCACCGTCCAAAAATTTCAAACCAGGTTTGAATTTATGAAACAATGGAAATTGGTCTTCGCAATTTTTTTAGTTTTGTTTTCTCTGTATTCTTCCTTCACTTCCGCAGCACAAAAACCATCCGCTAAAAAATATCGCGAATGGAAAACGTTTGGTGGCGGCGCGGAAAATATTCATTACTCGACGCTCGACCAAATCACTCGCGACAACCTAAACAAACTCGAAGTCGCCTGGACGTATGACACGGGCGATGCCTTCGCGGGTTCCGAGATGCAGTGCAATCCGATTATTGTTGATGGCGTGATGTACGCGACCACGCCCAAAGTTCGCGTCATTGCGCTTGATGCCGAGACCGGCAACTTGCTCTGGAGTTTCGACCCCAACGAAGAGAAAAAACCGGTCGGCAAAATGCGCAATCGCGGTTTGAATTACTGGCAAAGCGGCGAAACCAAACGGATTTTTTTTGGCTATCGAAACTGGCTTTATGCGCTGGATGCGAAAACCGGAAAACCTGCGCAAGCGTTCGGCAGTAAGGGGCGCATCGATTTACGCGCCGGGCTTGGACGCGACCAGGAGACCAATCTCGCCATCACCCTCACCACCCCCGGCGTGATTTATAGAAACCTGTTGATTATCGGCAGCCTCGTCAGCGAAGGCTTGCCCGCCGCGCCCGGTCATATTCGCGCTTACGATACGCGCACCGGCAATCTGCAATGGATTTTTCACACCATTCCGCAACCCGGCGAATATGGTTATCAAACCTGGCCCAAAGATGCTTATCAATATATCGGCGGCGCGAACAACTGGTGCGGCATGACATTGGACGAAGCGCGCGGCTTGGTCTTCGTGCCTACGGGTTCGGCGGCATTCGATTTTTACGGAGCCAACCGGCACGGCGATAATCTGTTCGCCAATTCGCTCATCTGTTTGAATGCATCAACCGGCAAACGCCTCTGGCATTTTCAATTCGTTAAACACGATGTCTGGGATAGAGATTTGCCGAGCGCGCCGAGTCTGGTGCGCGTCAAACGCCACGGGCGCATGATTGACGCGGTCGCGCAAATCACCAAATCGGGACACCTCTTTGTTTTTGAACGCGCCACCGGCAAGCCGCTTTTCCCGATTGAATATCGCAAAGTATCAACCGCAGGCGCTGATGGCGAAAAACTCGCTGAGACACAACCGTTGCCCATCACGCCGCCACCGTTTTCGAGACAACAACTCACCGAAGAGATGCTCACGCGCCGCACTCCCGAAGCCCACGCGGCGGCGCTTGAACGCTTTCGCAATCTCCGCAGTCGCGGGCAATTTGAACCGCCGAGTTTTGCCGGCACCATCGTCTTTCCGGGGTTTGATGGCGGCGCGGAATGGGGCGGCGCGGCATTCGATCCCGAAACCAACTGGCTTTATGTGAACGCCAACGAAATGCCTTGGATTTTACGATTGGTCGAGAAGCGACGTCCGCAAACAGTCACCAGCGCGAAAAATTTATACGAAAGCAATTGTGCCAGTTGTCACCGCAGCGATTTGCGCGGCACGCCTCCCGAATTCCCTTCTCTCATCAGCATCAACAAAAAATATCAGGAAGCGGAAATCGCCAAGGTTATCAGCAAAGGCGCGGGACGCATGCCGGGATTTGCGCGCCTCGGTGAAAATGCGATTCAAGCCATCACACATTACCTTGCGACCGGCGAAAATCGTGAAGGCATTGCGTATCAGGTTGCGCCTTCGCCGATTGATTTGAAATATACGATTGATGGCTACAACAAATTTTTAGACCCCGATGGCTATCCTGCGGTCGAACCGCCCTGGGGCACCTTGACCGCGATTGACTTGAACGCCGGAAAAATCGTCTGGCAGATTCCTTTGGGCGAATATCCTGAACTGGTGGCAAGGGGAATGAAAAATACCGGCAGCGAAAATTATGGCGGCGCGATTGTCACGGCAAATGGCTTGTTATTTATCGGCGCGACCAATTACGACAAAAAATTCCGCGTCTTCGATAAAATCACTGGCAAACTGTTGTGGGAAACCCTGCTGCCTGCTGCCGGTAACGCCACCCCCGCGACCTATGAAGTGAATGGCAGACAGTTCATCGTAATTGCCGCGGGTGGCGGCAAATCAAAAGACCCGGCGGGCGGAACTTATGTTGCATTCGCATTGCCGAAAAACTCGCAATAAATTTTTTGCATTTAAATTTTGATTTTTCAGGGAGAAGGAAATGGATTACACACCGCGAAAAGATTACTGGGTGCAGACCGCAATTCAACGACTGCAAGCCGACAGGTTTACATTTTTACCCGATAACACCTTTAAAATGGTGGCGCATCGTTCAGGGTTTGAACTCTCGAAGTTCGGCAACGCAGAAACCTTTTTCATCTTTCATGAATTCGATTACACCGATGCCAATTTAATTCGCCGATTTTCCGCAGATGCTTTCAATCACGCGATGAAATTGAAGACCAATCCGCTGCCTTGCGGATTTTTTGAAAGCGTCTGGTGTTTTGCAGTAGCGATTTCGCATAACGTCGATGATATGACGGCGCAAATCCTCAAGACCGAAGACCCGCCAAAACACTGGTCAGCCGGTGAAATGCGCGTCTGTTACGATGCGCCGCGTCACGGGCTTTATTATTTTGAAAAAACTCCCGTCTGGGGCGCAGCTTATTATGCGGGCTTTAGAAATCAGATTAAAAAATATCTCGGATAAAATTCGCGCAATCGATTAAAGCCTAGGCGGGATTACCGGTTCAATTAACCACACGCCGTCAAAAACCGGCATTCAAAAAATGAAAAAGCGCGAGCAACTCACTCGCGCTTTTTCATTTGTGGGTTTCGGTGATTGAAATTTTATTCGCTGGCGACGGTGACGATTTCCGTAGCCCCCGCATTTTGTGAAATTGATTTTTCGGCTTTTGATTTCTGAAATTTCAAATCGACTTCATTCTGAAAATTGGAAATCGAACTCAGAAAATACCGGTCGGCATATTTATTAAAATTCACCTGAGTTTTTGCGCGATATTTCGCTGACGGGGTTGAAAGCGTCGGCACGATGACGCTGGTCTTGCCATCGCGACTGGTAATTAAAAGTTTTTGAAATTTACTGGTATCGGAAATGGTTTTGATGGTGTACTCGCCAGCCGGAAGCGCGCGTTTGCCGACGGAGAACTGGAAAGGCACGTTGACGGTGCAAGTCTCCTGCACCTGCGCCATTGTTGTGGTTGCTGCCATTGCCCATACAAAGCTCAATACGGTTATGGAACTGAAGATTTTTTTAAATAATTTACTACCCATAAAATACTCTCCTTTCTAAATCGGATGATGATTTGCCGCTCACCATCGAAAGCCTTCATTTAACTAACGCGCAAAAATTCGGTGAATCCAATCACTGATAGAAAAATATTTTTTATAGATGGGGTGGGGTAACCTGAAATGCGTGGAGTGTCAAGAAGTTGAATAGGCTCAATGATAACTTGAAGATTGTTTATCTGAGCGAACTTATCTATTCACGCAAGGTTTCTTTCTACCTTCTTCAGTCCAAAATGTTGGCGCATTTAAAAATTCAAATGAGTAAAGTTCTTTTGTTTTGGGGTTATATTCCCACTCGGCAGTCTGGTAATTTTTCTGATAATCCTTGTGGTAGAGCGCTATTTTCCAATTGCCCGAAGTTTTTTTCTTTTGTGCATACCAACCTATCGGAAAGATATTGTACGCACCTTTGTTGGAAATGTGTTCCTGTACAATGTCGATAAGTGATTTTGTCGCTGGGCAATCATTGATTAAAGGTCTCATTTCATGAACCTGTTTTAACACTTCACGACCTTCTGGAGTGATGTTAGAAATTTTTTCCAACGCTTTTATTACCCGCTCATCTTCCTGGTTGGAGAAGGTTACTCTAGCTGAAGCAAGCAAGAACATTATTAACAAGACAGTGATACTTTTCATTTGCTACTCCCTTGCAATTGAAGCTTCAATCGCGATTCGCACCGCCGCGATGACGGTTTCGCGTGACAGGCTCGGAAAGTCATATTTCTTGTCGATCACTTGTTCGTGAATGTAGGGCAGATGAATGAAACCGGCGCGGGTGGTCAATTGATTTTCCGCCAGATGATGCATCACCGCATAAAAAATCCGGTTGCAAAGATAAGTTCCTGCCGAATTGGAAATCGCCGCCGGAATATTGACCGCTTTCAACCCATCAACAATTTCATAAATCGGCAGCGTCGAAAAATAGGCGACGGGTGCGCCTTCGACTATCGCTTCGCCTTTCGGTTGGTTGCCGACATTATCGGGAATGCGAAAATCATCTACGTTAATCGCCACACGTTCAGGCGTCACGCGATACCGCCGCCCGGCTTCACCCAACATGATGACAACATCAGGACGGGTTTCTCGTAATCGCTCCAAGACCATCGCAAGCGCCACGAAGCGATCAACCGGCAGTTCCAACACATCAATTGTGACGCCATCGAAACTGATTTTTTTAATCGCCAGCAAAGCCTCCATCGAAGGGTTGATCGTCTCTCCGTCAAAAGCTTCAAATGCTGTCAGTAAAACTTTTTTCATAAATTCCATTTTCTACTTTTTCGACAACCGCGACCACATCTGATCGCGTTCGAGTTTGCGAACCAACTCAACCGCTTTGAGCAGGTTCTCTTTGGTATCCGCCCAGTCCGGGTAGGTCGCTGTATCCAGGGCGATTTCGACTTCGATAATCGTCGAACGCAAAACTTCGTGTAATTTAGTCAAATCTTCAGATGCCATTTTAATGTCCTCAAGTCACGCGAATTTGATTTTTCAGCTTATGAGTTAGAGCGTTGCATCGTCAACCAGACACCGGCAAGCACCAACAGACCGCCCGCCAATATTGAAAGCGTCGGGCGTTGGTTGAAAAAGAAATACGCCAGTATCGAAGCGATGACCGGTTCACCTAAAAACGCCAGTGACACGGTTGCGGGTCTGACGTGTTTCAATGCCCAGTTAAAAACCGTGTGCCCTAAGATCGTCGGCACAATCGCCAAGGCAAAAAAATAGCCCCAGGAACTCGCCGGATAAGGATAAAGCGAATTGCCGAGTGAGCTTGCCCAAATCAATAAAAACGCCGAACACGCCGCATAAACCGGCGTGACATAACCTAAGAGGCTCACACCTTCGCGCACCTTGCGCCCGATGATGAAATACCCGACAACCGCCAGCGCGCCGAGTACCGCCAGCAAATTTCCTTTTAAAGCGAACTCGGCATCCGCCAGACTATTCCAGGCAATGACCAACATGCCGATTAAACCGATGCTGGTGCCCATTAAACTGAATCGGTTGGGCTTTTCTTTTAAAAAGAGCAAAGCCGCAATCACCACGAAAAACGGATGAGTATTGACCAGCACTGCGGATGCGGCAATCGAAATATATTTGAGTGAGGTAATCCACGCGCCGAAATGCAGCGCCAGAAACAAGCCGCTGACGATAAGCCATAAAATATCTTTGCGCGTCAATGTCGCCAGTTCCTGACGTTTGCAAGCCACTGCCGCCGGAAACAACAGCAGGGTGGCGATTGCCATTCGATAAAAGGCGATGATTAATGGTGGAACTTCCGAGCGTTCCAGGTGTGTAATAAAAATTGAAGCGAACGACAGTGACACCATTCCCAGACTCATCGCGATAAACACCATCGCGCCGGAAGGGTTCGGAGTTTGGTCTGAGGATTGAGAGCGAGTCATCAAGTTTGCAGTCGCAGTTGAAATAGCGCGCGCGCCGAAGTTTTATAACACCGCTCACCGCTTTATCAAAGAGGCTGGCGGCTTGCTTGCCAAGCGATTGATGAAGATGTTAATAACTTTGTTTAATTATCGTGACCGCTATGACCAGATTTTTACCAATTGAAAGGAATGCTCTTTAATGCGAAAAACGCTTTTTATATTACTGTTCGGCGCGCTGTTTTTTAGCGCCTGTGCCGATGATACGGTCAATAAAAATACCACGCCAACTAATTCCAATAGTCGCACCCCTTCTTTGAATGAGAACATAACGCCGGTTAAAAATACTTCATCCTTTGACCCGAATTCCAAATCCTGCAATCCCTATTTTCCCTTGAGACCCGGAACCTCGGTCAAATACACGCTGCAATATTCCAGCCCGTTGGTTGCAGAGGTTACGGTGGTCACAGACGCCGCCGAGGAAAACGGACAGAAGGTTTTTATCGAACGAACCCAGATTGTCGATAAAAGCGGCGGCTACGAGAAAAACGAATTATCGACACGAAAATATATCTGCGAGGACGGACGTATTAAAATTCTATCGGAGAAGACCGAAAATAAAATTCAGGGGCAGGCATCCGTCTTTGAGCATAAATTCCGGGGCGTGCCTTATTTGCTGGTTGACCCGTCAGCCTTAGAGAAAAAAGGTTCGACCTGGACAGTATCATTTACCCAGACCATCAGCGTTGGCGATCAACCGCCGATGAACCCGGCTGAACCAATTATTATTAACTTTGAATCGCAGGGCGAAGAGGAAATCAAAACTCCCGCCGGAACCTTTAAAGCCTGGCGCGTCGCGAGAAAAATCAAAGAAGCCGAAGTTTATGATTATTACGTTAAAGGTCTGGGACTCGTAAAACGCGCTTCCAAAGAAGGCACCAACTGGGAGATGAAAGAGTATGCCGGTTTGCAACCCGACCCCAAATCGGTTGTTGAGAAATAAATTAAAAATAAAAAAGCCCTGTAATGACGGGGCTTTTTTATTGCAAGGTGAGGTTATGACAACAGAATTTATTAACCCTGAAGCATTGGGAAGACCGCGCGGTTACAACAACGGTGTTAAGGTCGCGGGCGGCAATTTGTTGTTTGTCGCAGGTCAAATCGGCTGGAATCACAATCAGGTGATTGTGAGCGATGATTTCGCTTCGCAGTTTACGCAGGCACTCGAAAACGTCATCACCGTGGTACGCGAAGCCGGAGGCGAACCCACGAATATCACCAGACTGTTGATTTTTGTCACCGATAAACGCGAGTATCTCGCAAGCCTTAAAGCGCTCGGTGAAGCTTACCGGCAACTGATGGGCAAACATTTTCCGGCAATGACCCTGGTTGAAGTTACCAGCCTGGTTGACGAAGGCGCGAAGATCGAAATCGAAGCCATCGCAGTTTTATAAAGTGATGAGTAATGAGTGATAAATAATTCACTCATTACTCATCACTCATCACTAAAATCATGCTAAACAAACCGAATCCACAAAGTTTTCTTTACGAAGAACGCGATGCCGTAGCCATCATCACCTTTAATCGCCCGGATAAGTTGAATTCCTTGACCTTTGAAGTTTACCGCGAACTCACAGACACATTTGCCGCGCTTGAACACCGAAAAGAGGTTCGCGTGGTGGTCATCACCGGAACCGGCAAAGGCTTCTGTTCGGGCGGCGATGTCAAAGACATCATCGGCGAACTCTTCAGTCGCGATATGCAGGGGCTTTTGGAATTCACCCGCATGACCTGCGAGTTGATTAAAAATATCCGCCTGCTGCGAAAGCCGGTGATTGCCGCGTTGAATGGGACGGTCGCGGGCGCAGGCGCAGTCATTGCTTTGGCTTGTGATTTACGCCTTGCGGCGGAATCGGCAAAGATTGCCTTTTTATTCACCAAAGTCGGGCTTGCAGGCGCAGACATGGGCGCGGCGTTTCTGTTGCCGCGAGTCGTTGGACTCAGCAAAGCGACAGAGATGCTCTACACCGGCGATTTTGTGAGCGCCGCTGATGCTTTACAAATTGGTCTTTATAATCAAGTGGTCAAAGCCGAAGAGTTGGAAAGCGCCTCGATGGAACTCGCCAGTAAGCTGGCAGCGGGACCGGCATTTGGACTGGCGATGACCAAAGACGCTTTGAACCGCGAACTGCACATGAGTTTGGAACAGGCGCTCGATGCCGAAGCTGCCGCTCAAGCGATTTGCATGCTCAATCCCGATTTCAAAGAAGCCTATCAAGCCTTCGTTGAAAAACGCGCACCGAAGTTTAATCAAGGTTAGATAAAAACATCGTTGGAGTTAAATCCCTTTCAACTATGTACCCTGAGAATGTGATACAAAAGCCAAAATTCAGTCGCAAAAAACTGGCGCTGATTATTGTTGCAAGCGTCCTCTTTCCTCCATTGCTTTCAATTCTTCTGGTGGCTTTTGTGGTTCAACCAGTTAGAAATGAAGGAACCGGAATGTTACCGACGATTAGAAATGGCGATAAAATATTACTCAGAAAAAGTGTGGCTACATTAAACCGAGGTGACATCGTTGTGCTTCACTATCCGCCTAACCCATCTCAAAGTTTTATTAAACGCATCGTTGGTTTACCCAATGAAACATTGAGTATTGACGCCAATGGAAAACTCATCATCAATGGCAGTCCGGTTGATGAACCATATATATCACCTGACTTTTATCAACATCCCAGAAAAACGCCGGAACTAAAAATTCCTCCTGATCATTATTTTGTGATGGGGGATAACCGCGATGCTTCAAACGACAGTCGTCAATTCGGAACCGTGCCGAAAAAATTGATATACGGGAAATATTTATTGACTTACCAGAAAGCGCCATAGCAGCAATATCGCGGTTTGGAAGATACAGGTCATGAAAAAGCTTTGAAGTTTTATTGAATCAACAGCTATACAGACCGTGTGTTAAAATTCCTCTCCGACGAAGAGTATACGAAATGACAATGGTTTTTAACCGGATGCCGGTGATCTGATTGCAGGAAGCGGCGGTATCAGAAAAATTCGCCAGGCAGGTAGCGGGCGAGGCAAGCGCGGTGGGCTGAGAGTGATTTATTATTGGGCGGATTCACGGGACAAATTTTCATGCTCAATATTTCCTAAAAATGAATAACCAGATTTGAACTCCGATGAATTGAAAGTTTTAAAGCGATTAGTGGAGACCTGGTTGAAATGAAAAAATCAGAATTCGAGCGATTAAAAAAGAGCATTGTAGAAGTCGGCGATGCCATCAGGGGAAAACGCGAAGCCTCAAGAGTGTTTAGTTATGAAGTTCCCGCGCGAGGCAAAAAACCGGTGAAAACTTTTGCTATCTGCCTGAACACCGATGACCCGGAATTGCTCGTGCCGCGAAAATTTTATGAGATTACCATTGCTGATAATGATTTGGTGCGCGTGATTGATGAAGGCGGGGAATCCGCTATTTAACCGGCAAATTTCTTTATGCCGGTTAATCTCTCAAAAGAGGGCGAGACCGCGCTGGCAAAAATTGCTTGAATATTACAGCAACTTGAATTCCATAATTTAAAATTTCAAACAACCTTTTTTCATCAAACCAATGAAACTCTTTGAACCGATACAAATCAATTCGATGCGGCTGGAAAATCGCATTGTGCTGACCGCAATGGTGACGCGGCTTTCCGGTGAAGACGGCTTTGTCAATCAAGACATTCACGACCGTTACATTCGTTTTGCCAAAGGCGAACCGGGACTCATCGTGGTCGAAGCAATGGCGGTGCATCAGGCGAAATCGGGTCCCCTCCTCAGACTCTGCGCCGATGAGTTCATTCCGGGACTCCGCAATTTGGCGCGCGAAGTTCACGATATTTCCCCCTCGAAAATCGTCCCGCAAATCATTCACTTTTTGAAAATCGCGCGTTCCGGCTGGCGACAGAAAATCACCGACCTAACAACTACGGACATCAAACAAATCATCGAGGAATACGGCGCGGCGGCGGCGCGCGCGCGCCTTGCCGAATTCGATGGCGTCGAACTGCACATGGCGCACGCTTACACCATGTCGTCGTTTCTTTCACGCATGAATAAACGCGCGGATGAATACGGCAAAACTCTGGAAAACCGTATGCGTTTGATGAGCGAAGTGATTCTGAAAGTCCGCGAGCGTGTCGGCAAAGATTTTCCCATCGGTGTGCGTTTTGATGGCGAAGAGTACATCAAGAACGGTTACACGACAGTTGATTCGCGGGAAATCGCTTTGCGAATGGCGGAACTCGGCGTCGATTACATTTCGATTTCGGCGGGCGGCAAATTCGAGGACGCGATTCATAAACCCGGCGAACCGCTCTACCCTTACACAGGCTATTCGGGCGACCGTTGTATGCCCGGCGCTTCTTACGCGGACGGCGCGAATGTCTATATCGCTGATGCCATCAAGCAATACATCAACGACCGAGGCTATCACACGCCGGTCGTGACAACGGGCAAAATCGTCCATTCGGAACTCGCCGAAACTATTTTGCAAACGGAACGCGCAGATTTAATCGGCATGGCGCGTGCCCTGCTTGCCGACCCAGATTTGCCGCGCAAAGTCCGACTCGGCGAAGAACACAAAGTCATCAAATGCGTTTACGGCAACATCTGTAAAAACCTGGATGAAAATTTTAAACGCGTGGTCTGTGTGTTATGGGACAAAGGCACATTGCAAGCGCCGCTTTCCGATGACACGATTGCCCCGAGTTGGAAAGCCGATGGCGCGAAACTCACAGGTGAGTTAAAGACCGGGCAGATTTATCTGGAGTGGGAAGAGGCTACGGATAACGAAGGCATTTACGGATATGAGATTTTCCGCAGCGAAGATGACAGCCCGTTCAAACGCCTGCATGCCATCAAACGCACGCATTTTTACGATATGTCGGTGGTCGGCGGTCGCACTTATGCCTACTTCATCCGGGCTTATGATTACGCCGGCAATCGTTCGCAAGACTCGAACGTTACGACTTTGCGCGTTCCGCGAGTCGGCGAAACGGCTAATGCCTAAGAAGGGGAGAAGGGGAGAAGGGGAGAAAGGGAGAGAGGGAGAAGGGGAGACATTCGGCTTCAATGCTCAACCAACCTGGAATTTTTAATCAATCAGCGAAAACCAAGGGGAGATATATTTTAAGCTCCCCTTCTCCCTTTCTCCCCTTCTTTTTTCGAGTTTCGTTTGGGGGTACAATATTGATTGAATTATAGATTTTCATAAGGAGTCTTCATGCGATTTGGATTACCGATTAATAAACTGGAAGGGCAATTGACCTATGGCGGTTATTTGAAGGTCAATGAATTGCTCAATCTGCAAAATTTGCTTTCCGAACCGGCGCAACACGACGAAACGTTGTTCATTATCATTCATCAGGTTTACGAACTCTGGTTCAAACAGATGCTTCATGAACTCGACACGGTGGTTGAAAAATTCAATAACGGCGATGTGCTTGGCGCGATTCGTTTGATTCGCCGGTGCATTGAAATTCAGCGCGTCTTGGTTTCGCAAGTGGCGGTACTTGAAACCATGACGCCGATGGATTTTCTGGCGTTTCGCGATAACCTGATGCCCGCGAGCGGCTTTCAATCAACACAATTTCGCGAGTTTGAATTTGCCTGCGGAATCAAAGATGCGAGTTTCCTGAATTTCTTTGATGAAGGAACCGAAGAGCGAAAGCGTTTGCAAAAGCGTTTGCAAAACCCGTCTCTGCCCGATGCCTTTTTTGCTTTACTCAATCGTCGCGGTTTCGAGGTCGGCGAAAAGCGTGAAGGCGAAGCCGCGGAAGCCTATCACGCCCGTGTTAAAGAGATGATGCGAATTTATCAGGAAGCCGATAAACATTACGATCTGTTTTTACTCGCAGAGAGTTTGATTGAATTTGATGAAGCGGTGATTTTGTGGCGATTCCGTCACACAAAGATGGCAGAGCGTATGATTGGCAGCAAAATCGGCACCGGCGGCAGCGAAGGCGTCGCATATTTGCAATCCACCACGACGCAAAAATTCTTTCCCGAACTCTGGGAGTTGAGAACCTATTTGAGCAATGCAACCGGCGGCTGCCCGATGCATGGTTCAACGTCGAGCTAATCAATCATCGGCGATAAACAATAATGCAACTTGAATACGTCCCACTGCTAAAAATTCAACGCGAGTTATATGAATCGCCTCGCGGGATGGAGCGATTCGAGGCGTACATTAAAACGATGGTGGATGCAGAGACTCGCGACCTCAAATTGCCTCTGTCATCAATGAACCCGATGGGCAAAGACCATTTGCCGAAATTACTGGATGAATATCTGGCTTTTCATGCCGATGAACTCGCGGCTCAATCTGTCGAAGAAGCCGAAGCGAACCTTACGAACATAGACGGCAAATTCAAAGTGACGCTTGTGCTTTCAGATGATTTGATGGGCGGATGGACGAATCGTTATACGGTAGAGTTCGGTCATCGTTCAGGCAGCGCAGCCTATTTCAAGCGCGGCTGGTTTACCGGAATGCTCTGGACAAGTTTGCAGCCAACACCTGAATTGGTTCGCCGTGAAGTTTTAATTACGGTTTATCGCGGCGCGCACATCGTTGCGCACGGCTTTGCAACGACGCTTGGAGGCTTACTCGCACAGGAAGGTTACGCGATGGCAATGGCGAATTGCCAAACGCCAACCCTCGATGCGGACGATCTCGCCTACACCGAAGAAATCATTTCGCCGTTTCTTGACAGCAAAGATTATCCAATCTTGCTCACCTGTTTATTCGGCGATGAAGCGGCGAAAGCGCTCGGTTACGCGCCGATGGGACTCAGCCGCAATGCGGGTCTTGCGCTCACCTTATCGCAAACGAAAAAGAAATTTGGATAACCACAGAGACACGGAGACACAGAGGAAGAAAAAGAGAGGGGGACGGGAGAAGTTCATCATTCTCCTTCTCCCCGTCTCCCTCTCTCCCTTTCTTCTTATCCCTGTGGTAAAAAACTTTGACAGTTTCAACCTTGCGCATTACCGTTGAAGCCTGGCACTTAAACTAAGGAGAGTTTTATGGACGAATTGCTTGAATGGCGGAAAGAGTTTCCGACACTTGAACATACTGTGTATATGATTTCGCATTCACTCGGCGCAATGCCGCGCCGCACCCGCGACCGTTTGAATGAATACGCTGACCTTTGGGCGACGCGCAGCATTCGCGCCTGGGAAGAAGGTTGGTGGGAGATGCCGCGTTCAGTGGGCAATCTCATCGGCAAAATCATTGGCGCGGGTGAAGGCGAAGTCATCATGCATCAGAATGTTTCGGTATGCCAATCGCTCATTCTGTCGTGTCTTGATTTTTCCGGCAAACGCAACAAAATCGTTTCCGAAGATTTTAATTTCTCTTCAAACATTTACATCTTTCACGCCGCCGAACGCCTGGGCGCGCGGCTGGTCACCGTCAATTCCGAAGACAATGTCACGGTGCCGCTTGAAAAAATGCTTGCGGCAATCGATGAAGAAACTTTAATCGTTTCGGTGTCGCACGTCTTGTTTCGCAGTTCGTTCATTCAAGACCTCAAAGCGATTGTCGAACGCGCTCACCAAGTCGGCGCGTTGGTGTGCGCCGACCTGTATCAATCGGCGGGAACCGTCCCCGTGAATGTGCGCGAATTAAATTTAGATTTCGCAACCGGCGGTTCGGTGAAATGGTTATGCGGCGGACCGGGCGCAGGGTATTTATATGTGCGGCGCGATTTGTGGGACAAACTCGAACCGCGCATGACCGGCTGGGTGGCGCACAAACAACCGTTTCAATTCAACATTGGCGAAATCGAATATGCCGATGACATCTTTCGCTTTGCGCATGGCTCACCGGCAATTCCTGCGATGTATGCGGCGATGTCGGGTTACGAAATCATCGCCGAAGTCGGCGTAGATAAAATTCGCGCGAAATCACTCAGACAAACCGAGCGGTTAATCGAACTCGCAACTGCCGCTGGCTTCAAACTCAACAGCCCGCAAGCGGCTGCGAGTCGCGGCGGCACGGTGGTTGTTGATGTGCCGAACGGCTACGAAGTGAACAAAGAACTTTCGCGCAGAGATTTCCTGGCAGACTACAGACCCGGCGCAGGCATTCGCATCGCGCCACATTTTTACACCAAAGATGAAGAGTTGGAGTTAATCATCCGAGAGATTCAAACGATTCTCGAAACCCGCGCTTACGAACAACACAAAGCCGTAGCCGGTTGACGTGCCATCACCAATAATTTTTCAATAGGCGGGCGAGTTGAATTTCGACTCGCCCTTTCTTATTTTTTGCAGTTCCGTTCAAACAGCACAATTAATCAAAGATTCCGAGAGCTTAATTGCCAGGCTCAATGCCCGCGAAGAGCAAATACATAACCCTATAGCCGTTTGCAAAACGAAGCGGCGAGTAAACTCAATCGCAAACCGCTCTAAAGCCGAAGTAGTCTATGATGTGCTGGCAATGAAAGGCGGCGCGAAACTCTATTCGCGAATGGCAGGCGTTTATGCCGCCGCACATGACCTCCTCGCTTTAACCAATCATCACCATAGAAATGGCTACAGTAGCCATTTCTATGGTTTCTTCATTGCAATCATTCAATACAATCTGCAAGCCCTTCGCAATTCGTTATCGTAAAGAATGGGCACGATATGGGGTGAAAAGGCTCTGCAAAGCGCGTCTGCGATTCATACAATGGCTTTTATCTTCGCCGGTAACTTCTCTTATTACCGGGTTAATCCGAACCATTAATATTGCAACCTTTGAGGCATGATTCTTGCCTTTCTAAATTGGTTTGTCGCACCTCACCAAGACAAAGTCGACAAGGAGGTTTCAAAAATGGCTGAGAATTTTACACATTATTTGTCGAGACAATTATCACGAATTTCTCTACGAACCGCATTAGTTGGTTTAGTCATTACAGCAGCCTTAGCTGCCGGAGTGGTTTATTTCAAATCAGGTTCACAGCCTAAAACCGAAGCCAGCACGACCCCGTATGCGGCGCGAATCGAACAGGTCAACGGCAGCGTCGGCATTGCCAGCGTTTTAAATAATCAAGACAATGCGCAACTGGAATGGCAGGAAGTCACACGCAATACGCCTCTGGTTGCCGGGAATCGAATTTATGCGCGCGAAGGTTCAAATGCCATGGTCGCTTTTACCGGTCGCAATTATGCGCGGTTGGATGCCGGTACAGCCCTGGATGTTTTAACTCTTGCGGACAACCGTACACAATTGGCTCTGCGTGACGGTACGGCGCTTTTTGATTTAGGCGAATTAGAAAGTGATGAATTATTTGAAGTGGCAACTGCCAACGGAGCCGTGGATTTTACCGAACCCGGTTTGTATCAAGTCGGCATCGGCGATGATGGCAATGCCTGGGTATCGGTATTAAGCGGGCTGGCGCAAGTCGTCGGACTTGGCGGGTCAGGCGAAATTGAATCCGGCGAAATATTCAACTTCGGCAGTCAAGGCGTGACAGAGGCTTCGATTGGCAATCTTGCGCCGGATGATGCCGGCAGCGTAGTTGATGATTATTATAGTTACCGCTATCCGAAAGTTTATGATCATCGCTATCGTACTTATTCAGCCTATCTGGATGACCCGGATTATTACGACGATTACCACTCGGTGAGTTACGATTATTTGGATTATAACCTGCCGGGTTTATACGACCTGGATGAGTATGGGTACTGGCAGGATTTCGATGATTACGGACATTGCTGGGTTCCGCGTGTGGACGCAGGTTGGGCGCCTTATCGCTATGGCTATTGGGATGTGGCTAACCTTTATGGGCCAACCTGGATTTCTTATGAACCTTGGGGCTGGACACCTTATCACTATGGTCGTTGGGCTTGTGTAAACAATGTCCAGTGGGTGTGGGTGCCTGAACGCATCAGCAGACCGATTTATGCGCCGGCATTGGTTGCTGTTGTGCCTTTACATCAGGTCAATCAAATCGGTTGGGTGCCGCTCGCGCCGGGTGAACCGTATCTTCCGAGGTATTATGATGCGGACTTTCATCCGCGTTATTTCGCTTCACCGGAAGTGGTCACAGAGGTTATTTCGGTTCAGCGTACCTTTATCAACACCAGTTATCCACAAGCGATAACCGTGGTGCCTTTTCAACGATTCACGCAAGTCATCGAACCGCAGACCGTTGTACAGGTGAATTCGCAATCTATCGCGCAGGTGCAGCCCACGCTTGATCCCTACACCATTGAAGGTTTTCGTCAGGTGGCTTTAAGCAATGAAAGCCCTGTGCGTAAATTCAAAATGGAGCGAGCCATCAAACAGCAGGTTTTTGAACGACCGGTGATTACCAGCACTGAACCGATGGCGTTGCCGGGTCGCGCCAATACAGTTGAAAAGTTTCATGTCGCGACGTTGCCTGAAAGACAACGTAAACGTGAACTGAAGGCGCAACGAAATCCTGAAGTAGCGATTACTCAACCGAGGCGCGCTAATCCGATGATGAATCGTCAGGCGAATGCGCCTGCCATCGCGGAACGTGAACAACGCATGGCGCAACTGAAATCACAAGCAAGGCAAGGTGATCAAAATGCCAGGCGTGAGTTAAAACGGATGCGCCGCCAGCAAGGTGTTGGAAATAACCTTCAAATGATACCGCCGGCTCAAAAACCAAAGCCGCCAGTCGTTCAACGGCGAGAATCGACGGTTCGGCAATCGCCAAACAATGAACGTAAAATGCAAAAACCGATTAGGCGACCACAAATTCAACCGGATTACAACCGGCAACAGATGAAAGCGCAAAAACGTGTTGAGCGCCAGCAGATGGTTATCAAGCAACCACCCAATGCAGCGGCAGCAGCCAGAGTTCAACGGCAGGCTCAAAAACAACGCCAACCGCAGATTCAGCAACAACAAATTCACCGGCAGCAGATGAAACAACCGCAGCAATTGCAACAACGGCAGATGCAGCAGCAAATGAAGGCGCGGCGTCAACAACAAATGCAACAGCAGATGCCGCGTCAGCCAAAGCCCGCGCCGCAGCGACGGGTGAAGCCGCCGGTTCAGCAAATGCCGACGCCACAACGTCAGGTTCAACCGATGGTAATGCCTCGGCAACAAGTGAATCCGCGCGCTGAATACAAGGGACCGCCGGTTACCACGCAAAATCCGACAAAGGCGCAACGTCAAGTTGACAAATCCCAACGTAAAGCCAGCGGAAAAGGTAACTGATAATGAATCAATACGAGGCTTTAGCTAATCACTAAAGCCTCGTTCACTTTAAAATTTCACGGCTCTCTCAGCCTAGCGTTTCAACCTGCCGTAATCTATTCGTAAATGAACTGATATTCTCATAAATATGTCGTCCTTCAGCGCGTGGTAAATAGATGTACTGAGCGGCAAGCGTCGCGGCTAAATTTCGCCCGTCATTGTTTGCTAAATAATTCGCGCGGGTGTCGATAACCACAGACGTGATAAAGGTCTCTTTTAACAGCAGACCGAGTTGACCAAGTTCTTCTTGAAGTAAAGCCGAACTGTTTTTTGATTTTTCATTTCTCTTACCCAAACCGATATTGGCTCTGCCATCCGTAAACAGCAACAAAACAGCCTGCGAAATCTCTTGCGAGTGCGCCTGCCCGGCAACCTCTATCGCTTTAATCAAAGCGGCGGCGAGCGGTGTGCTACCACCTGTCGGGATGGCATCAACAGCCCGCTTGGCTAATTCAACGCTGCGCGTCGGCGGCAAAACCACATCAGCCTGATTGCCGCGAAAAGTGAGCATCGCAACCTTGTCGCGGTGAATATAAGCTTCTTGCAATAAATGGGTCATCGCGCCTTTAGCCTGTGCCAGGCGATTTAAAGCCATGCTGCCACTTGCATCAACCGCGAAAATAAACAGGATTCCGGATTTTTGTTTGAACCGCTTGAAACGCAAATCTGCCGCAGTGATTTTAATTTTGGCGTTCGCTGCTGTCTTCTCAACTTCAGCCCGACGCTTTTGCCAGGCAGCGGCGGCGCGAATGGTCGCGGCAACCGCAATTTTTTTCGTCGGTGTTTTTTTAGCAAACGCGCGATTGCTGCGCCCGCGCATCAGATTATTTTTTTCGCCGCGTTTTCCCGTAGTAGCTTTTTGTCTGCGAATCGGTTGCTGTTGATTGGTTGACAGCGCCGCCAAAAAATCTTTTGGCAAAAAGGCATCCATTGCCTGAATGATTAAATTTTCAATCGGGTTGGAGCCTGCTGAGTTTTGAGAATTTGAAGGCGAGTCCCTGTGATTTTGCGCTAAAGTCTGTTCAAGCCCATTCAGGTTTTGCTCACCAATTGATTGATTCTCGGAATCAGAATTTGACTGTTCCAAACGCTCATCAAAATCCGGTAAACGCCGGGCACGGGGCAATAGAACCAGTTGAATTGCCGCAATCAAATCTTCATCATTTACAGATTGTCGATTTTTGAGTGCGGCGTGCGCCATTGCCGCTCGCGACGCAAAAATATCCGCCTGATTGCCTGCGATTCCAAGACGCAAAGCAGCCGCAGACAAACGTTCAATACCTTCTCGCGAAAGTGAAATTTCCGGCAGCAGCTTTTTTGCCTGCGTTATTTGCCTTCGCAAAGCGCGCATCTCATCTTTAAATTCTCCGGTAAAATGCTTCGCCGTTTTTTCAAAATGCAAAACCCGTTTGGTGATTTCGAGGCGCTCATCGAATGAATTTCCCCCATCGGTTTCAACAATCAATCCGACCCGCTCACGAAGCAACGAACTGACCGCGCGTTCTTGAGCGCAGTAAGCGCCGATGAACACGAAACTGGCTGCTGTAGCCAGACTCAAGCCATCGCGTTCGACATTCACCGCCTGCGTGTCCAGCGCAGCAGCGATTTTATCTATCACCTTCGCCTCAAGCATCGCCGCATCATCGGCGTATAAAATTCCGCTATCAGCCTGCGCAAGTAATCCTTTCGAGAATATTTTTTTTCCGGTTTTCAGGGTGCGCTCAAAATCCAACCCGCCGAGCAAACGGTCTTCGGTGACGCCATTCGGGATTTCGATAAACGGCAGGCGTTGAGATATTGAATCGGCAAAAATCATTCGCGCAGTTCGCGCCAGCAAACTTTTTCCCGAACCAAACGGCGCAGAAATCAAAACCCCTTTCAAACGCCGGTCAATCGCAAGCAAGATCAATGCAAGCTTTGCTTGTTCGTTGCCAACGATTGCCGCAAATGGAAAGTCAGGGTTTTGCATTTCGTGTCGCATAAAAAATTAACAGGGATAGACAGGATGAACAGGATTTTTTTCGGACGTGATTCAATATCGTATTGAAGCCACACTTGCACTGACCGAATAGCCTTGATGACTTTATAAACGATCAAACCGTGCGCGGTCGAGGGATTCAAAATGAGGTAATTTCACATATCACTTTTTCTCTATCCCGGCTATCTTCTGATTGAATCTCCGTTGATTTAACCCAACCCTTTTAGCGGTTGCCCGAAGGTGAATTCGACTTGATGCCCGTCGGGGTCGCGCACAACTGTCCAATAACCGACTGCGCCGCCTGTGAAGGTCGGCGGCTCAACCAGTATGTCTTGTTGGCGAGCCGTTTCTGCTATCTCATCAACCTGTTCTTTCGACTCGCATTGAAAACCGAGATGCTCCAAAAGATTTTTCACTTCGCCTTGCATCAATACCAGTATGAATGTCGGGTATTCACCTTCCGCCGGTTCATAACCGAGCCACACCGTTGAACCACCTTGTTTACGCCGGTCAAGCAAGAGTTGGAGTCCGCAAAAAGATGTATAAAATTGAATGGAACGTTCAAGGTCACTGACAACCGCCGTAATGTGTGTCCAACGCGCTGGCATGGTTCCTCCTTAAAAGAAACGATGAAGTCGGAACGATGAACGATGAACAAATTCAAGGTAACAGGCTTCATGGCAAAAATTCGCTCTTTAGTTCATCGTTCCGACTTCATCGTTCATCGTTTCTTACCCCTCTTCTTCGCAGGCAAAAAAATCTGTGGAAAGATAACGCTCGCCTAAATCCGGCAGTAAAGCAACGACGCGCTTGCCGCTTCCGAGTTCATTTGCAACCTTCAATGCCGCCCATAAAATTGCGCCCGATGAAATGCCGCACATAATCCCTTCTTCACGCGCCAACCGTCTGGCAATCTGTTTTGAATCTTCGTACTCAACCGGAATAATCCGGTCAATGATTTCAGTATTCAAAACCGGCGGCACAAATCCCGCGCCGATGCCTTGCAGCAAATGCGGCTGGGCGATGCCGCCCGAAAGCACCGGCGAATCTTTTGGCTCGACGGCAACGATTTTGACATTGCGCAGACGTTCTTTTAAAACTTCGCCAACCCCTGTGATGGTTCCGCCGGTGCCAACGCCGGCAACGAATGCGTCAAGCATCGCGCCAGTGTCTTCAATGATTTCCTGAGCCGTCGTGCAACGATGAATCGCCGGATTGGATTCATTGGAAAATTGCATCGGCATAAAACTGTCGGGCAATTCGTTTAACAACTCTTGCGCTTTATCAATCGCGCCTTTCATATCCAAAGCTTTCGGCGTCAGGATGATTTCCGCGCCGAGCGCCCGTAAAACTCTGGTGCGTTCGACGCTCATCGAATCGGGCATGGTTAAAATCAAGCGGTAGCCTTTCGCTGCCGCGGTCATCGCCAGCCCGATGCCGGTGTTCCCCGAAGTCGGTTCGACAAGGGTAGTTTTTCCGGGCGCAATTTTGCCTTCGCGTTCCGCCGCATCAATCATCGCACAGGCGATGCGGTCTTTGACGCTGCGCATCGGGTTGAAGGATTCGAGTTTGACTAAAACTTCGGCTGAGTTTGCTGCGGGCAAACGGTTGAGGCGAACTAAAGGGGTGTGTCCGATGGTTTCAAGTATGCTGTTACAAATTTTTGGTCTCTCAGACATTCAATGATTCCTCCACGATTCGCTGTGAAGAATAGCTGAGAGAAAAGGCGAAAGGCAAAGCGGTTCATCAGCAAGTCATCAGTTGCCGAAGGTGAAAAATCACCAACCGGTGGCAAACAGGTTTCTGGCGGCTTTCAACCCACAACGTTGATATTGATTGTAGGCTTGGGCGGCGCGTTCGCGAATCTGTTCGCCGCTCTCCTCAGCCAGCCACCCATCAATTGCGCTGCGCAAAATGTAACTTTCAGGAGCCATCAGTCCCGTCGTCCATAGCAGCGGATTTGCGCCCGATGCCCGAAGCGGCGCAGCGAAATAATTTTTACTGATACAACAAAGCATCAAGGCGTCGCGGCGTTTGTCGTTCTGTTTTTTCGGAAAAGATTCAAGGTTGAAATCCATCAAACCATCGTGCCCGACATAAGCGATTAAATCGGCGTTGCCGCCCACGTTGATTGCCGTATCTTGATAAACGGTCGTGTCGCGTTTATCACCGGCTGCATAATTAAAAAAATCAACGATGCATTGTTTAATCTCGCTGCCGCGATAGGCATCAGCGATGAGATAGACCTCTCTGGTTTTATGTTTGAAAACGCATCGCTCCAAAATAACTTCATTCGGGTTTAAGGTAGATGAGATAAGTTTCCACGAAGAACTTTGATTTTTGAAAAAGGCTTTCACACCAAAAGCCGCGCCCCAGTAAAGGTTATTCTGCAAATCCTCACCATTTCCCAAACGCGCAGGCACCGGCACAATGCCTTGATTGACGTTGTCACACAAGGCAACCAATAGGTGAATCACTTTGCCCGAATGCGTTTTTGCGGCGCGCGGCTGAGGGTTCGCAGGCGTTGATGAATCTGTCGCAGTCGTTGCGGCGCTTGCCGGTAAAGTGGTGTTGCGATTTGATTGGCAATTGAGTATCGCCGCAAGCGCAAGGCAGAGGGCAAAGATTATCGGCAAGCTTTTCATATCCGTTTTAACACCGCTTAATTTTTCAGGTTCCCGAATATTCCGTCAATCTCATCAACCACCAACCCTTGATAATCGGGAAATCGCGCTTCAAATGTCGCGAACCAATTCTTTGAATGAATCATCAAGGCTTTGGTTAAGGCTTCGCATACCGCCGCATCCTGACCAACGACGGCTGCGGCAAGCGTCCGGGAAATGGATTCGCCGGTAACGGGGTTGATGAGATGCCCGAATCGCTTTCCATCCACAACAAAAGATTTGCCGTGAATCGCTGAAACCGAAAGACAATGATTCGCCAGATGAATGTAAACAGGTGTTTGCTGTTTGAATGGTTCAGGGAGTTCGATGCGCCAGAATTTTTCAGCAGGCGGCGTGCCAATCGTCGCCACCGAACTGGTTCCGCCATGCAATAACGCGCTTTGAATGCCATTTTCTTTGAGCAAATCAATGGCGCATTGCACCGCGTAACCTTTGCCGAATCCGCCTAAATCAATTTCCACGCCTGCCTGTTTAAAGTGAATGGCGAATGTCTCATCATCAAATTCCAGGTGCTGCATTCCCGTGAGGCGTCGCGCCGATTCCAGTTCATCAGCAGTAGGCACGCCGCCTTGCTCGCGAATAAATCGCCAGGCGCGCATCAACGGGGCGATGGTTATATCGAATGCGTTATCGGTTTTTTGATGAAGCGCGGCGCAATCTTTCAGGAGTTTAAACAGACGCGGTTCAATTTTTACGAAATGATTGGCGGCGTTGCGGTTGAGATAGTTGATTTCGCTGGCGTTTTCGTAAAAGCTCAATTGCTGTTCGAGCCGTTCGATTTCGCCTAAAGCCTCTTCTCCGGCGGCAACCAGACGATTCTTATTTTCACCATACATCACCAATTCAAACCGCGTCGCCATCGCGCGAAGTGACAGGGTGACAGGTGAAAGTTGATTCATTCGCTTAGCTTATTGCAATTTCTTTTTTCCTGCGAGTAATAATGAAACCGCAGAGGACGCAGTGGATAACGTAGAGGGCGCAGCTTATTCCCGGTGCCCTTACTCGCTCTTGAATGCGTCAACGAGTGTTAATCGAAACGTAGAGAATAGAATGCAACCTCCGCGTTCCTCCGCGCTACCTACTGCGACCGCTGCGGTTTCACTATTTGTTTAACCGTCTCGCCGTTTTTCTCAACTCATCTTTCGATTCGAGGCGTCGAAATGCAACATCTTGCCTTTGCGATAAGACATCTCAGCCATCGAAACCACCGCTTGCACACGAATCGCCAATTCAATGTCGCAACTTGGCGGCGTATTGGTTCGCAAACTGTCGATGAAATTTTTCTGATGTTTGAGATGGCTTTCACCCGAATCGGGCGGCGTTTCGTCCTTCGCTTCGACCTCATCGACGAACGGGCGTTCAGGTTGCAAATCGACTTTGCCGCCACCGAAAAGCAGATTGGCTTTTTGCCCGCGAATCACATCTTCAACGCCGCGCTCGTTAATCGTCGAACCGGCGACATAAATCATCACGCCGCTCGGAAATTCCACCATCATCATGGTCGTATCAGCGACATCACGCGGTTCGCCATTGCCTTTGTCGCAATCAGTCAAAATGCCGCCAAGACAAGCGACGCTTGAGGGAAATTCATTGAGCGCCATCGCCAGCATCAACGGATGCAAGCGATGGGGCCAGAGGTCGCCAATAATGCCATTGGCATAATCCCAATATTTGCGCCAGCGAAAATAGCGTTCGGGACTCCAATCGCGTTTCGGCGCTTTGCCGAGCCACATCTTCCAATCCACCGTCTGTTCGGTCGCCGCCGGGTCTAGCGCATAATTCCACTCGCCTTTCGGATTGTTGCGGCAATAGCTTGCCTGCGCCCAGAGCAGCCGTCCGAGTTTGCCTGATTTAATCACCTCGCGGGCTTTGTGCCATTTCGGGTCGCTGCATCCGTGTGAACCGACCTGCACCAAACGATTGGTCTTCTTTGCCATGTCGTAAACTTTGAAGGCTTCATCCAATGTCCGCGTCATCGGTTTTTCCAGATAAATATGTTTGCCTGAATCCAAGGCATCGACAGCGATTTGTCCGTGCCAGTGGTCAGGCGTGGCAATCACCACGACATCGATGTCTTTGCGTTCAAGCAAGCGACGATAATCGGTGTAAGCCGAACTATCAGGTAGACTAACTTTCGCTTGATTATCACGACGACGTTTTTCAAACACATCACACACCGCAACGACTTCGACATTCTCTTTGTCGGTTAAACTTTTTATGATCGATAAATGACTGCTGCCCATCCCTCCGAGTCCGACGAAGCCATAGCGAATCCGACCGTTTGCGCCAAGAATGCGCGCATTGGCAGGCGCGTTGATGGTGCTCGCTTTGGCATTGAGATTTGCGCCCGCAAACACCGTTGCCGATGCGATACCGGTTGCCTTGATAAAATCGCGTCGGGTTAAATCGTCAAAGTTTTTCTTCTTCTCTGCCATCATCTCCCTCCCTTAGGTTATTTGAGTTCAAATAAACTTTTGTCTAAAACCAGGCGGTTCCCCGCCAAAATCGCTTCATTGGTTTTGATTGCTAAAACCGTTGCCTGATAAGCCTCCATCGCGCCACACGCAAGCTTCTGATTTTCTCTGATGCTGCGCGCGAAATTTTCAAAAGCGCGATAGATCGCCGTCTGCGTTGGTTCGAGCGCGCCTTCTTTACCGGGTTCCTTGCCCGCTTCCAATAACTTTGTCGCATCGGCAACCATGCAGATGGTTGATTCGTTATGCACCTCTTCTTTTTTCGCGTAAACTTCCCAACCGAGAAGCGGCGAATCGGCTTCTTTCATCATCCAGCCGCGCTTTTCGCGCATCATTAAACTGGCGTTGCTGCCTTGAAAAAGCGTGAAGGATTCGCTGAATGAACTCACCAGCGTCATGGTCAACATCAATTTCACGTTGTTGGGATATTCGAGAAAACCTTGAACGGTATCGGGAGTTTCGCGTTCATCTTTCCAATTGATAATCGAACCAAAACCACCAACAGCGGTTGGCAAGCCTTTTAAATACCAGTTCACCAAATCGAGTTGATGAACGCCGATTTCGCCTGCAAGTCCCGCCGAACTCGTTTTATAAAGTCGCCAGTTCAATTCGCGTTCGCGTTCGGGCGTCGGCGCTGCGCGTCGCCAACTGAGTTTCTTATTCCACTGCGCGACCACCTGCGCAGGGGTTCCGAGCACCCCCGATTTGACGAATTGCAAAACGTGGTTGTAGAGCGCATTCGAGCGCCCTTGCAGTCCGGCTTGGAAAATCTGTTTGCTGGATTGCGAAGCCACAAGCGCAATCGCTTTTGCGTCTTCGATGGTGCTTGCGAGAGGCGCTTCGCAATAGACGTGCTTTCCGGCTTGCAGGGCTGCAAGCGCAATCTCTTTATGTTGATGTGAAGGGGTGCAAATGACCACGGCTTCGACATCCGATGATTCCAGCACTTTTCGATAATCGGAAAAAGACCCCGCTTTCGGCGCAATCTCCAGTCCACGTTTCAAATAAGCTTCATAAGTGTCGCAAATCGCCGTGACCTGAGCGGCTGGCAAACGCGCCAGAGTCGCTAAAACTTCTTTGCCCCATTGCCCGATACCGATGACGCCGATTTTTACCGGCGCGCCCGCTATCTGCGGGGTCTGATAGAGTCCGCTTGCCAATAATTCCTCTTCACTAAAAACCGCCAGCATGGCGGCGGTGGTCAACTTGATAAAATCTCTGCGGTCAATCGAGTCGTTGCTCATCTCCCTCTCCAACGGCGTTGATTGGTGAATCTTCCCCAAAAAACGGGGGATTCTCCTCAACTCAAACCCGGGTTACAGATTTGCGGAATCGAAGTTCCGAGATGTGCAAGCCATGTGCCTGATTTGCGGTAATAGATGGTGGTGCATAAAACTGGGATTGGCTTTGGAGTGCGATGACTTGTCATCGCTTTTCATTAGCTGTATGCCTGCTGATTGGATGCCATTATTGCCAGAGCACTTACGCCAAAGCGGCGACCAGTCGCCGCACTCCAAAAAAAAATCATACTTTTAATCGCACCCCGCCATGTGCCTGATTTGCGGTTATAGCTTTTATCCGCAGCATCCGTCTTGCTATGATTCAGGTTTATTCCCCGGACAATTTTGGAGTGTGATTTATGTTAAAAGAGAAAAAGCTGGCAGTGCTTGGGGCGGGCAAACTCGGAGAGACCTTAATTAAAGGGTTGCTTGAAGCCGGTGTGATTGATGTCGCAAACGTTACCGTCACGGCTGCTCACCTGCCACGACTTGAACAGTTAAAAGAACGGTTCAATATTCGCGGCACCCTCTCAAATGTCGAAGCCGTAAGCGACGCCGACATCATTTTACTGAGTGTCAAACCGCAGACCGTACCCACCGTGCTCACAGAGATTGGCGATAAACTGAAACCTTCGCAATTACTCATTTCGGTAGCCGCATCGGTGAGCATCGCGTTTATTGAAAAGCATATCGCCGCCGATGTGCCGGTCATTCGCGCGATGCCAAATACTGCATCGCAAATCAACAAAGGCATGACGGGTATTGCCCCCGGCACCCACACGAGCAAAGACCACACGGCGCTGGCGAAATTCATCTTCGCTTCGGTGGGTCGTTGCGTGGTTGCCGACGAAAAACATATGGATGCAATAACCGGGCTTTCAGCATCGGGTCCGGCGTTCATTTACATCATCATCGAATCCTTAGCCGAAGCCGGTGTCAAGGTCGGTCTGCCGCGTGATGTCGCGACAGAGCTTGCGGCGCAAACCGTGGTCGGCGCGGGGTCGATGGTTCTGGAAACCGCCGAACATCCGGCAAAATTAAAAGACACCGTGACCACCCCCGCAGGCTGTACGATTGACGGCATCCTGGAACTCGAAGAAGGCGGGTTGCGCGTCACTTTGATTAAAGCGGTCGTCAAAGCCACGCATCGCGCCAAAGAATTATTGGAAGTTTGAAACATTAGTCAATCCAGGTTGCTCGTTCATTGAACTGCGCCGGAGGCGTAGCGGAAATTAGCCAGCGGCTGCGCCACAGGCTAATTTCCTTTGCCCCTTTGGGGCATTGGCAATTGCGCATTACAGCAAATATCCGTTGCCTGATTTCCTTTGCCTCTTCAGCGCGCTCGGCTACTCGCAACCTGGATTCGTTAGTTCGTCTGATTGTTCCAATGCCTCACGCAGTTTAATATAAATCCGAAGGATATGATTTTAAGGTGATAGAAAAACCGACGTGGATTTTACGAACGACTAACCGAAACCTGAAGAACATCTACCAACAGAGTCTTGACTTAAACGCTGATTCAGCGAGAATGAAGAAAAAAGCCCGTGTTTACAGGCTTTTTGAAATTCTCGTTGTCATCATCTTAGGGGTTGGCAATTTTGCTCCTACAGTTACACTCGCACAAAAGACCGAAGATAAGACGGCGATGGCAGCAGCCGATTTCCCAAAATTCGTCGATGAGTATTTAAGCGATTTGCATTCGCGACATCCTGCCCTGGCGGCAGCAAGTGGTATTCACGCCTGGGACGGCGGGCTGGAAGATTATAGTTATACAGGTATCAATGCCGAGGTTTCCGCAATTAAAAAATTTCAGGAACGGCTTGCCAAAATTCCACCGTTGCAACTCTCAAGTTCCGATCTTTTCGATTATCAAATCCTCGCCTCGAATATGAAAGCCCGGCTTCTGGAGTTGGAACAGATTCAATCCTTTAAACGCAATCCGTCAATTTATTGCGACACGATTTCCAACTCGCTTCTGCAAATCGCCATGTATGAATACGCGCCTGCCGATTCGCGACTACGTCACCTCATCGCCAAAGAGAAGTTGATTCCTGAATTAATCGACGCGGCGCGCGCCAACATCAATGGCATTCCAGCAGTCTTTTTAAAAGTGGCAATTGAAAATTTCAAAGGCACCAACGATTTCATCCAAAACGATTTGCCGCAAGCCTTCGCTACGGTAAAGGATGCAAAGTTACAAAGCGAATTTAAAAAATCGACGAAGACCGCAAGCGAGGCGATTAGTCGCTATATCAAACATCTCGAAAAAACCAAAGCGGACAGCACGGTTGCGTTTGCGATTGGCAAAGCCAATTTTGAAGCCAAGCTGCGTTACGAAGAAGGCATCGACATCGCGGTTGATACCTTGCTCAAAATCGCTTACCGCGAACTTCGCAAAACCCAAGATGAGTTCCGCCAGGTATGCGCCAAAATCAACCCCAAACTCGACCCTCTACTGGTCTGGGCTGACGTTCAGCGAGAACATCCGAAAGCCGGAACCTTGGTTGACGAAGCGCAGAAGCAACTCGACACCTTGAAAAAATTCATTGAAGAAAAACAGCTTGTCACCATACCGCAAGCTGTGCCGCCTGTAGTGTCTGCGACTCCCGATTTTATGCGCTGGTCAACCGCGAGTATGTGGACGCCCGGAGCCTTTGAAGCGCGCGCTCTCACATCCCGTTACCTCATCACCGACGTTGACCCGAAATGGACGGAAAAACAGCAGGAAGAATATCTCGGCTCCATCAACTACCCGCAGTTGTGGTCAACGTCGATTCACGAAGCCTATCCCGGTCATTACCTGCAAGGCGTTTATCTTTCGCGGGTGCAATCGAAAGTGCGCAAGACTGCGGCGTTTGCGCCCGCAAGTTTTGTTGAAGGCTGGGCGCATTATACCGAACAGATGATGCTTGAAGAGGGTTTCGGCAATGGCGACCCGAAAATCAAACTCGGACAACTCGCGGATGCCCTTTTGAGGCTTTGTCGATTCGTGGTCGGCATACGCCTGCACACCGAAGGTATGAAGATTGAAGACGGCACGCGCTTTTTTATGGAGCATGCCTTTATGGGTGAAACGCCTGCGCGCCTTGAAGCCGAGCGCGGAACTTTTGACCCGACTTATCTGGTTTACACGGTTGGAAAACTCATGATTTTGAAATTGCGCGAAGATTACCGGCGCTTTCACAAACAGGATTATTCATTGCAGGAATTTCATGACCGTTTGCTTTCAATCGGACAGGCACCGCTCTGGGTTTATCGCCAGGCTTTGATGCCCGGCGATAAAAGCAAACTGCTGGAATAACAATAAATTTTCATGTTCTTTTCCTGCCTCCGAAATTGGAGGTCAAATAACAAACTTAAATACATGGAAATTTTTACGCTACAACATTGTAATTATTACTTTGTTTAGAAATATCCAGGTATTTTTAGCGTATGCAATCATCCGTTTTTATTATCAAACCGCTACATCAACTATGGCATCTCGATTGCCTCAATATCTATTGAATTGAGAATATTACGGTAAACATTTCCAACTCACTCTGTGGTAAGCATAACTAAAGTAAGAGCGTGTTTTGAAATTGGGTGAGAATCAGCAACGACAGGTAAACTGTTATTGCGATGAACAAAATACCGTATCGAACTGCTCTCACCGATGAGCAGTTTCCACTGCTTAAACCGATGTTACCACTTCCTGCGACTCGTGGTCGCAAACGCAAGGTGGATTTGCGTGACGTGATGAATGCCATTTTCTATTTACTCCATACCGGCTGCCAGTGGCGCAACCTCTCACCTTCGATGGCGGCAAAAAGATCAACGGGCGCAAACGCCATATTCTCGTCGACACCATCGGTTTGTTGCTGCTGGTGGTCGTGCATAGCGCCGCCATCCAAGACCGTGATGGCGCGAGGTTGGTGTTGGCCAAAGTGCGCGAGCGCTTCACCCGCCTGCGCTTAATCTGGGCGGATTCTGCCTACGGCGGCCAATTGGTCGAATGGGTCAAAGAGCAAGTGCGGTGCGTACTGGAAATTATCCGCCGCCGTGAGGAGGTTGCTGGTTTCGAGGTCTTGCCACGTCGTTGGGTTGTGGAACGCAGTCTGGCGTGGATCAGTCGCTGTCGGCGTCTGAGCAAAGATTATGAAGCACGGACAGAAAGCTCGGAGGCCTATGTTTACTTGGCGATGATTCATTTAATGCTCAAACGCTTGAAGCCAACAACTTCAGGTTAATTTCAAAACACGCTCTGAAAGGAAAACTATTTAATTGGAAAAAGCGCATCTATGGTCTGCCAGGCGAATGGTCTACAGTCGTCTTTTTGTGTGGTTTGCAGCGGCTTTGGTTATTCTAGTCTGCATCATTCGTTTTGCGCAGGCTCCGTCCTTCTGGCTCGACGAAGCCTGGATTGCGGTTGAGTTGCGCGAGCCGTCACTGCAATCCATATTTTCCCGCTTACCCAAAGGGCTTTATTTTCCACGTCTTTATTTATCCGTCATAGCCGGACTACGAGAATTGCTCGGTTATCGGATATGGGCGCTGCGACTCCTGCCGTCACTGTTCTTTATCACCGCTACGATGTTTTGGGCGCGGCTTTTGGCGAAACGTTGTGGCGCTCTCCGGTCAACTAATCTGCTAGCCGGGTCTTTATTAATCGGCTCATTCTTCTGGCTCGAGCAAGCTATTGAACTCAAACCGTATTCACTTGATGTTCTGGTTGCCTTGATTCCATTTCTTCTCTCGGACCATTTTTATGAATCCGGATTGTCGCAGGGTAGCAATAAAACGAAACTCATTTTACTGACCTGCCCTGGCTTTTTTTCTTATACCTATCCGCTGGTTTTACTGGCTCGCGTCTTGGGGTGGTATCTGCGACCGTCAGGTCAACGGCGCTGGAAACTGTCTGGGAAAGCCGTATCTATTTTCTTGGGATTCATCGCGCTCGGTTTTATCAGTATCTACATAACCGATTATCAATTTAATTTCAAAGACAGCGCCGCTTATTACTTATACTGGGACAAATGTATTCTGCACGCACAACTGCGGGACGGCATCGGCAGTAGTTTGCGATTGTTGGGTGATTTCTTTTGGGGTTGGCATAGCGGTCGTTTACAGCCGTTGGTATTGGCGGCAATTGTGCCGCTGCAAATTCTCGGCTTATATCGGGTTTTAAGCCGATGGAAGACTGCTGCGCCTGACGATGCTCACTGGGGGTCGAGAAGCCTTGGGGCGCTGGCGTTATTATCAGGCATCATCCTCGCAAGCCTACTGGTAAACTACCCAATCTGTGCCGGACGGCTATTGCTATTTGCGCAAGTGCATTTACAGGTTTTAGCTCTCGAAGGGGTGTTATTGCTCCATAGTTCATGGAACAAACACAGAGCGGCGCAAATTTTCATTTATGCCTCTATTGCGGTCATTGCCGTTTATTCAGTCCATAGATATGTTCGATTTATCGGAGAGGAGCCGCGCGAGAATCTCCGCGTGCTTTTGCCATTAATCAAACCTGAGATGGCAAACACCATTTGGGTCGAACCATGCGCTGTCGGGCAGGTCAGGAGTTTGCCTGACCCTCTGCCCGTCGAGAACATTATTCTTAAAACCAGAGAGCAGAATCCGCCACTGGGAGAGCGCGTTTGGGTTTTATGGGCAAACGTGAGTGACGAAGATTGCCAGAGGCGTTTAGATGAGCTTCGCGCGCAGGCTCGAAACTGGCAAGTTGTCCATGAAGGTCCGGGGCGTGGATTAGCCTTAGCGCAATTTTGAGGCGAAAGATTTTACGAAATTTTGATCCTCCTGTCAGACTGTTTGCGCCCGACGGCGCGCTTTAACCAACTCTCAACGAAATCAAAATATTTTCAGTTTGCATTCAATACCTTGGAAACTAAGTTAGTACATTGGAACCTAAGTTAGTTGATATTTTTCAGAGTTCAGAGTAACGCCTTCAGGCGTGAGAGAAGAGCGATTCACGCATAAATGCGTTACTCTGAACCTCAAGAAATTTAGTTTCCACTGTAATTAATCCTACTTGCTTGAGCGTTCTTTACTGACACAACGATAGGTATCGCGGGCAATCATCAATTCTTCGTCGGTCGGGATGACATAGGCTTTCAGCTTTGAACTCTTTTTACTGATTAAACCTTCGCGCCCGCCAATGTGTTCGATGTTCCGCTTATCGTCGAGGTCAAGCCCAAGCCAGTGCAAGCCTTCACAAATACGCGCGCGAACCTCTGCCGAATTTGCGCCGATGCCGCCGGTAAACACCACCGCATCCGCGCCACCCATTGCCGCCAGATATGCGCCGATATATTTGCGCGCCCGATAGGTAAAAATATCAATCGCCAGTTGCGCCCGTCGGTCGTTGTTCTCGTGCGCTTCATCCAAAAGTTCTCGCATATCGTTCGTGAGTCCCGAAATGCCAAGCAACCCCGATTGTTTATTGAGCAGGTTTTCAACTTCGCGGGCGTTCAACCCTTCTTTCGCGCCGATGAATTCAACTATCGAAGGGTCAATGTCGCCCGAACGTGTGCCCATCACTAACCCTTCAAGCGGCGTAAAGCCCATCGACGTATCTATCGAATCGCCGGCGCGAATCGCTGCCGCCGAGCAACCGTTGCCCAAATGCAAAGTGATGATGTTGGTTTCATCGCGTTTGAGGTCGAGCATTTGCCGGTAACGTTGCGCGACATAGCGATGCGAGGTTCCGTGAAAGCCGTAACGACGCACTTTATAACGTCGATAAAGTTGATACGGCACGGCGTACAGGTAAGCGCGTTCCGGCAGGGTTTGATGAAAGGCGGTGTCAAATACGGCAACCTGCGGAACCCCTGTGCCGAATTGTTCGCGGGCAGCCAGAATGCCTTTGATATTGGCGGGATTATGCAGCGGCGCAAGGTCTATGCAATCTTCAATGCTGCGCAAAACCTCGTCATTAATGATGACGGATTGTTGAAAGCGTTCGCCGCCGTGAACCACGCGATGCCCGACAGCATGAATATCAGCGATGGAATTTATCGCCTCAACCCCTGAAGCCGGTGAAGAAATCCAACGCAGAATATAGCCGACGGCTTCGCCTATATTATGCAAAGGCGCGGTCAACCGAATCGGCGTTTGATTATCTACCTGCAAAACCATAATGGCTTCGCCGCCGATGCGTTCAATCGTGCCGCGCACCAAAGGCTGATCGGCATTGCGCGCAATTACATCTTCGTCGGTCGGAATAATCTGAAACTTAACGGTTGAACTGCCACAATTCAAAACTAAAATATTCATAGTCAATCTCTACATCATCGCTGTCAGAGTCAGGGGGAATTTTTCAAGTGCGCCATTTTACAACGTCCATCAGGGTAAATGCCAAAGGTGAAGGTCACAATCGCCTCTTATGAGTTTGTCTTTTCGCTTGTCTCGGATGTTTCAGTTGCGCTATACACTATCGTTCAAATTTCATTATTTGAGGAAACGATAAATGCCACGAAAAATTCTTATGGTTCTTATTGCGTTCATGTTTGCGTTTGCTGCCTGCTCGAAAAATAGTGAAACCGCCAACACCAACAGCGCCCCAAAACCTAACCCCGACATTAAAGATGTCGAAGGTTTCACGCCGCTGATGAATGCCATTAAAACCGGCGATGTTGAAGGCGCAAAACAGGCGATTGAAAACGGCGGCAATGTCAACGCCAAAACCAATTCCGGCATCACGCCGCTGCATATTGCCGCAGGAATGGGCAACACCGAACTGGTTAAAATCCTCATCGAAAAAGGCGGGGACGTAAACGCCAAACCGCCGGGAAATTTCACGCCACTGATGCAGGCTGCGCTCACCGGACAAAAAGAGGTGGTTGAAATATTATTGGAAGCCGGCGCGGATGCGACCGTAAAAGATGTTTCCAACAAGACCGCTGCCGATTGGGCGGATGCCAATAAACACAAGGAAATTGCCGATATTTTGCGAAAAAAGACCGGCGAACCGGCGAAACCTGAACCCGTCAAGTCGGATGCTAAACCGATAGAGAAAAAACCTAAATAAATCAATCCCCGGAGTATCACCATGCGAATTGCCAAAATCGCTTTTTTGCTAACGGCGTGGTTTATTTTTTCTGCGTCGATGGATTTTGCCTCAGAGCAGGAACCCGCGCCTGCAAGCAAACCCAATCTTGACCCGGATAAAGCGCAATTCATCACTTCGGATATAGATAATTTCTGGCGCGCTTATGACCTGGCGGCGAAAGAACCCGATTTTGAAAAACGCAAAGCGATTTACCAGCGCGAGTATTACGACAGAGGCTCTCAAGGGGTAAAAGATTTCATCGTCTTGCGCCTCGGTAAAATCGAAAACTTTGTGGTAACGATTGAGAAACATCCGCAGTATTACGCCTCGATTCGTCAGGAATCGCTCAAAGTCAATTTCCTGAAAGACCAAATCAGGAGGAGTTTTAAGAAATTAAAAGCTCTTTATCCCGATGCCGTTTTTCCCGATGTCTATTTTATGATTGGCAAATTGAGCACCGGCGGCACCACTTCAAAAAACGGTCTGCTCATCGGCACGGAAATGTATTGCCGCAGCAAAGCGACGCCCGAAAATGAATTGAACGATTGGCTGAAAGCGGTTCTCAAACCGATTGCGACCTTGCCGGCGATTGTCGCGCATGAACTGATTCACATTCAGCAGGACACCCCGCGAGCCGACACCTTGCTTGCGCAATCCATCAACGAAGGCGCGGCGGATTTTTTAGGTGAGCTGATTGCCGGACAAATCATCAACCCGCACCTGCACAGTTATGGCAATCCGCGCGAAAAAGAACTCTGGGAAGATTTCAGAAAAGAGATGAATGGCAAGGTTTATTCAAAGTGGCTTTACAACGGCACGGCGGCAAAAGACCGACCCGCCGATTTGGGCTATTATATGGGCTATAAAATCTGCGAGTCGTATTATAAAAATGCCAGAAACAAGCGCCAGTCCATCAAAGATATTTTGCTCATCAAAGATTTCGAGCAATTTTTTAAAGCCAGCGGCTACGCAGAAAAATTCGCCGGGAAATAAAATTGCCTGGCGATTGATTCTACCGCCAAGGAGAAGGCTATGACCCCGATTTCAAAATCCATTTGCTTATTGCTTTTCTGGTTGATGGTTTCATCAGCATCTTCAAAATTACCTTTCGTAAACGAAGCGATACATCCTCAGGAACCCTCAAAAAAACTTTATGTTTGTCCGCCTTGCGGTTGTTCTCAGGATGACGAAGTTTTTACCGAAGCCGGCACCTGTTCGCTGTGCAAAATGGCTTATGTGGAAAAGACCGATAAACTCAAAACGGTCGATGCGATTTTCACCTTTACGCGGATCAATGAAACTTTTTGCACAGCCGGACAACCGACCCTCGAACAACTCGAAAGCCTGAAAAAAGAGGGCTTCAAAACCATCATCAATTTGCGCCCGCCGAGCGAACATCAAAGCGAAAAAGAGGCAGCAAAAGCCAAAGAATTGGGATTTCGCTATATCAACATCCCGGTGGTTTACCTTGCGCCGAAAGACGAAAATGTTGATGCGTTTTTAAGACTCACGGATGAAATTAAAAACGAAAAGGTATTGATTCATTGTACGGCAGCGGTTCGCGTCAGCGCCTTCTGGATGATTCGCCGCGTCCTGCGTGACGGATTGCCATTTGAAAAGGCGCTCGAAGAAGCCCACAAAATAGGGCTGCGCAATCGCCCGCATTTAATCGAATTTGCCCGCAAATATATTGAAAGCCACGCGAAGAGATGAAGAGGTGATTGGCTTTTTAGTTTGCCTTAAAGTTTGGGTTAAAAATTTTACAGCCATAATGGGAGTTAATAACTTACACTCGGATGCGTTTTTACAGTTCTGGTTTTCTCACCGCTTCACCTGTTCACCGCTTTACCGGAAAATGTGACTTCATTAACTCGCCTTGTTACAATCTCGAATAACTATGAACGATAAAATTGATTTCATCATCGTCGGCAGCGGTGTAGCGGGACTGCGCGCCGCTGTCGCTTTAGCCAAAGTCGGGCGCGTCGCCGTTTTAACTAAAGATAAGGTCAGCGAATCAAACACCGAATATGCCCAGGGGGGGGTCGCGGTAGTGTTAAGCGACGACGACAAAATCGAGTTGCACGTTCAGGACACCCTCGAAGCCGGTGCCGGACTTTGCGACGAAGAGGCGGTCAATGTTCTGGTCGAAGAAGGTCCACGTTACATCACCGAATTGATTGAACACGGCGCGAAATTTGATAAGGTTGGCGATGAATTGCTGTTCACACGCGAAGCCGCACATTCGCGTTCGCGCATTCTGCATGCAAGCGGCGACGCGACCGGGCGCGAAATCGTCCGCGCCCTGGTTGCCTGGTCAAAAAGTTTTACCAACATTGAATACCTGCCGCACGCCTGCACCCAATCGCTCATCGTTAAAGACAATCGTTGTGTAGGGGTTACCTATGTCGAACCTCGCACCAACAAAGTCCGCGCCCTTTATGCCCGCGCGGTGGTGCTGGCGACCGGCGGCGCAGGGCAACTTTACCTGCATACGACGAACCCGGATGTGGCAACCGGCGACGGTCAGGCAATGGCATATCGCGCTGGCGCCGTGCTTGCCGATATGGAATTCATTCAATTTCACCCGACGGCGCTGGTGGTTGCGAATGCGCCGCGCTTTTTACTTTCGGAAGCCATGCGCGGCGAAGGCGGGCATTTGCTCAACGCCAGGGGCGAACGCTTCATGAAAAATTATGATGAACGCGCCGAACTTGCGCCGCGCGATATTGTCAGCCGTTCGATTCATTTTGAGATGCAGAAAGACGAGGCGTTGAATGTCTGGCTGGATATGCGCCATCTGGATGGCGAGTTCATTCGTGACCGGTTTCCGAAAATTTACGACACCTGTCTGTTTTACAACGTTGACATCACCCGCGATTTGATTCCGGTCTCTCCGGCAGCCCATTACACGATGGGCGGGGTGCGCACCGATACTTACGGACGCACCTCCATTGACGGGCTGTACGCGGCAGGCGAAGTTTCCTGCACAGGGGTTCACGGGGCAAATCGTCTGGCATCGAATTCACTGTTGGAAGGTCTGGTCTTTGGCGCGCGCGCAGGGTTTGCAGCGATTCAGGAATCGCCTTCGGAAATTGTCGAAGCCGCGCCGCGCGATTGGGATTTCGGTGAGACCACCGACTGGCAAATCGGCGATAGCACACGACGTGAAGTTAAAAAAATCATGTGGGATAAAGTCGGCATCGTTCGCCATGAACAAGGGTTGAAAGCGGCGCTTGATGCCCTCGAAGAGATTGCCTCGCGACAAATGAACACGCGGTCATGGAATTTCGTCACCCTCGCTAAACTCATCGCTCAGGCGGCGCTCTCAAGACGCGAGTCGCGTGGCGGACATTATCGCAGCGATTTCCCCGAACGCGATGACGAACATTTCAAAGCCCACACTTTGCAACAACGTATAGACCTGCAACAGGTCAGCACCAGTACGAAATTGAATAATTAGGATTCGGGATGTAGGATTCAGGGAAGAAACGATGAAAGCGGAACGATGAACGAAGAACAACCTTAAACCTCATTTTGTTCCTCGTTCATACTTCATACTTCATACTTCATACTTCATACTTTCTTTCCCTGAATCCTGTATCCTACTGACAAAGGAGTGAACCAACCGATGAGTACCATGAAACCGGCAACCACCGAAGACGCTCAATTGATTTTGAAGTTATATGAACTCCGGCGCGAAGATGAAATGCGCAAAGCGCGGAACTGGTATTTTTTTGAATTCAACCCGCAATCTGTCGATGACGTAAGAGCCGTCTGGTTCAATCCGCAACATCCGCACAATGCCCATTTCCGTATGGTGACCACTTATTGGGATATGGCAGCGTCATTTGTGGTTCACGGAACCTTAAACGGCGATTTGTTTCTGGAATCCGGCAACGAAATGATTTCCATCTGGGCAGTCATTGGCGATTACATCGAAGAATTACGCAAGCTATCGGGACTTACAACTTACCTGGGTAATATTGATAAAGTTATTCAAGCGCACCCGGCGGCACAGGAACGTTTGGCGTGGATGAAAAAGATGATTGAGCGGCGTCGGGAATCGGCGAAGCCCGAAAACCCGTAAGCAAAAATATTTTATAATTTTTTTTCACCTGAATGAGGGAGTCCGAAAAAAATAATTGCGTTAATTAACGAATCGGAAATGATTCCCTCAAAAGGAGAAACCCCTCATATCGGTTTTACCCGAAAAGCCCGAATGCCGGAGATCCTCTCGAAAGCATTCGGGCAAATTCCTCTCTAAAGACTTTCACCCTGACTTACATCCTTTCCATCATTATTGTTGATTACACCACCTTCACATTGTATATTTTCTGCGTCCCTGAAAATTTTCCGCTCCCTCTAATTTCCAGCCCCGTACCCCAAGCCCCGATAGCTCAAGCAAATTCATACACAGGATTCTTAAATGAAAAAATTGGTCATCTTCATTGGCTTGATACTCACATTAGGCGTTACCACCTACGCGCAAAAATCGCCTTCGGAAACCGTCATTAAATTTTACCGGGCATTGAAAGATAAAAAATATGTTGAAGGATTTCACGTTTCCGTTTATCGCGGCGCAATCGAAGGACTCACACCTGCGGAATTGAAAGAGTTGGAACCCGATTTTGCCCGAACCTTTTCCGAAATTCCCGACAAAATTGATGTAAAAGGCGAACAGATCAACGGCGAAACGGCGACCGTGTTTTTAAAGTTCGAGGCAATCGAAGAATTTCAGCAAATTACCTTAATCCGCATCAATGGAGAGTGGTTGGTTGGCGACCAGGAATCTTTAACGATGGTCAACCAGCAGGGTAAAAACTTTTTCTTTAACAGTCGCATCAGCGTCAACGAACAGGAAGCGATTTTGATGCTCTCCAGAATTCATAGTTCCGAAATCATCTATGCGCAAAAATTCAATAATACTTATGCGACGCTTGCGGAGTTGGTCAAATTACAGGCATTGAATGAAGATATGGCAGACAGTGAATCAAGCGGCTATTTCTTTGCAATGACCATGAGCGAGGATAAAACTTCGTATGCCGTTACTGCGACGCCAAAGTTGTATGGCAAAACCGGCAGAATTTCTTTCTATCTTGATCAGACCGGCATACTTAAAGGCGAAGATTTACAGGGCAAAGCCGCTACTAATCAATCGCCGGTATTTCAACCGAAAAACAATTAACTCATACGATTCTATCGGCGCGCATGACCACCCATTACCGAGGTTAAGCAAGCGGTCTTTGACCGCGCCGTAACGGTTACGCTAAACCCGCATTCGCAACCTGCTCGAACCAATCAAAACCCAACCGGAGTTTGAATGGCACAAAGCGGTTCGAGAATTTCTTCTACCTGTTCAATCGGCAAACTGACTTCCTTAAAAATCGCTTCGATTTGCCCGGCATCAATCTTTTCATAATGCGCCTGTTCGGGCATCACCAGAATTCCAGCCATATCCACAGCGCCCGGACTAATCATCATTCGCGCTTCACCTTCACCGTAAAAACAGGCGGGGCGATGGCGGGCGCGCGGAAATAAAATCAAGGTAAAAATGCCGCGCTCGAAATAGGCAATGAGATTCATCATCGGCTCAGGTTTGCCGGTGGCTGCGGCTAATGCCTGAATGACTTGATAAGCCCAGTTGGTAATTTCAATGCGCGAAGCGGCGCGAAAGACAATGGCGCTGCGCCCGAAATCGCCAAGTGTGAACAATTCAAAATCGCGCCGCGCCAAATCTTCACAGACATCGCAGTCAATATCCGCCGATGGCTCTGTGTTTTTCAACACTTCATCAATTGGCAACAGCTTGCGCGAACAGGCTTGCAGGTGAAAGTGGTCTGGCGCCGACGCGCCGCATTCGGCTCCGTTGTATAACACAAAAAACGCTTCACCTAAATCAAAGGCGAGCGCCAGCAAATCCTCGATGTGCCCGTCAATTTTTTGCTCGACATGATTTTTATGGGTAATGACCAGATGGTTATCGAGCACCGGGAAAGGGTTGCAGAGGATGACGAGATTTTCATCGTATGCAATGCCCTTCTCTTCTGCGGGCAAATGGTCGGCGCACAAAAAACATTTGCGGGCTTCGATTGAGGCTCGATCAACGGCGGCGGCAGTGCTGCGAACCCGACGGGGATTGTGCTGCACGACAACGCTTGAGCCGTCACTTTCGATACGGCGGGTTTCAATTTGCGAAAGCGCCGCGTACCCTTCGCCGAGCGCCGACCAGTTTTCTTTCTGGTGTTCAATCAATGCCACCACATCGTCACGAAAACCGTATTCGCTTTGACTTTTTTGATAGGGTTTTAATTCATCCGCATTGAGCATCCGCGCATGCCAGTTCACCTCTAAAATCTCCTCCGATTAATTTTGCGAATCGTTCGCTCGTTTGAGTCGAATTAATGTCACTTCCGCAGGGGCGTGATAGCGAATCGGCGCAAGCGTCAGCCCCAATCCGTTATTGACGCTCACCAGCATTTTATCGACCTGGTAAAAGCCCGTCACATACGGCGTTTCAAATGATGAGCCGGTGAGCAAAAAACCCGGCAGAGGAAAAACAATTTGCCCGCCGTGCGTATGTCCTGCAAGGAACAGGTCATAGCCTTTCGACTTTGCGAAATCGACCAGGTCGGGTGACGGTTGGTGAATGAGAAAAATATTGACTGCACCTTTGAGCCGTTGCGATTCGATGGTCGCAAGCGTCGCCTGCGACGGTCGCTCGCGATAGGCATTGGTTACGCCGGTTATCGAAAGCGCCGAAGCCTGAACCGGAATAATTGCCGCGAGGTTATCCAAAACGTTGATGCCGTTTTCCTGCAATTTTCTTTTGACGAGGGCTTTGTCGCCAAACAAATCATGATCGCCAACGACCGCATAAATACCATGCGTTGCGGTCATTTTTCCCATTGCCTGCGCCCCCGCTTCAACAAACTCGGTTCCAGATGTCACCACGTCGCCGCTAAAGAAAATCACATCGCCTTTGAGGCGATTTACCACATCGACATAGTTTTGTAATTTCGAGCCATTGGTTTCATTGGCTGCTTGCAAATCGGCAATGTGAATGATGCGGAAATTTTCTAACTCGGCAGGCAGATTGGCAATTTCGACGATGCGCTCGCGTGTGCGAACCGTCCAGGTATCGCGATACACTCGAACGACAACATAAACGATCACTATACAGCTTAGTCCAAGCGCCAACCACACACGATACTTCATCCAGGACTTTCGGTAGGAATCGATACGCGAAAGGAACAGGTCGGCAAAATCAATAAGCAAAAATCCCATTGCCAGTTGCGCAGCGAAAATCAATCCCAGCCAGAAAGGATAAATCAACAGGATATTCGTCCAGCCGCCCGGTCTTTGAATCAATCCCAGAAGATTGGTGAATTTGAACGAATAACCGATTGCCCCCAGCACCGGATAGGCAATGCACCAGAGGGCAACGAGCGCCACCATCCACCCCACACGCTTTTTTTGCCAACCGCTTAATTCAGCAGTTGAATTGGCGATTTTACGCCAAACATAGAAATGTAAAACCGACCCCACGAGAGTCAGCATCAATGTCATTCTGAGTGCCCACGGCATAGATTGAGTTTCTCAAGTTTATACAAATTTGGCGACAGGTTTTGTTTAATGCGGAGGCGACCTTAATGAAATTTACGGACTCAGGCAGTAACCCTTGAAGTCAATTTCCCTTTCTCAAAAGTGAAAATGCGCTTCTCGAATTGGGCGGATTCATTTAGCTTATCCGCCCAATCTGTTTCTTCCGCCTCATCCTAAGATAAACTCTCACATTCCACAAAGGTAAGCTGATAAGGTTCTGACGAGAAGTTAAGACCCGACCGCATTCAACAGCAATCCATCAGATTTTGGTACGATTCATCTCCATGCGCGCCCGTATTTCGATGGTTCGCAAATAATCTTTATAAGCGTCGTAACGATTCGCTGTGGCAAGCGGCAAAGCGGCATCCGAATTCCCTTCCCAACGTCGCGCATAATAAATCGACTCGTAGATGCGCCCGATTTCATAATGCCTGGAAATCCTCAATGCCGTTGCATAGTCTTCGCCATAACTGGTATTTGGCAATCCGAACCGGCGCAGCAGCGGCGTCCAAAAGGCGCGCGGCGCGCCGAGTCCGTTGATGCGAAGCGCATTGTTGCGCCCGTTTTCCCGCGTCCATTCTTTGTGGTCAATGAGTCCCGGCGGCAACTCCTGCAAATCGAAATTCACAATCGTGTATGAACCGATGACCATCGCATAGTTGCCTTCCGTGAATTTCGCGACGATTTTCGCAAGCGTCTGCTCATCGGCATAAAGATCGTCGGAATCGAGTTGGGCGGCTATTTCGCCGCAATGTTCAGAAAAGACGGCTGTATTCCAGCAACCGCCGATACCTAAATCTGGGCGTTCAGGTTTGAGGTGAATCAGATTGGCATGTTCGGTTGCAAGTTCACCAAGTATTTCCGTGGTTTTATCGGTCGAATGATTATCGACAACGATGACATTGAAAGCGAAATCGCCAACTTGCGAAAGGGCGCTTTCCACTGCATCTTTTATCGTGCGCTCACGATTGCGCACAGGGATAATGACGCTGGCGCGAACCGCAAACTCGGATTCTCCCTTTTTCACGGTTTGAAAATGCGGCTCAAGATAAGCGCCGATGCGTTTGAGGTGAGCGGTGGCGACCGCTTCCATTTCAATTTGATAATCGCGTTGTCGCGGGTCAACGTAATCAAATTGTTTTTCACCCGTCAATCGTTTATCGGTCGGCACCCGCGTGTAAAGCGGTTCGGGGATTCGCAACAATTGATGGTCAATCGAAAGTTTTAATCTGAGGTCATACAACCCACCCCATTGCAATTTTTCATCAAGCGCGCCGTAACGTTTCAAAGCGGCATCGGCAGCGCGTTTGGAAATCAGCGCCACCGAGCCGAAATCGAAAGTATCGCGCAGGCTGCCGAGTTGATAGTCAATGAGCGGATGGTCGCTCAACTGTCCGTCATTTAAGTCGCGAAAATCGCAATAGACCCAGGCGGCGTTGCTGTCTTCGGCGGTTTGCAAAAATCTTTCGATGGCGCGAAAGCCCATCTCGACCGCTTGCCCCGGCAACACCAGCAACAGGTATTCGGTTTTGGTCTCCTGTAAAACCTGCGTCATTCCAACGCCACTCAGTAGCGAGTTGACGGATAATTTGCGGGTTTTGAGTTTCGCGGTTGAATAGCTTTGCTCTTTGCCTTGCAGTAACAAGGTTTCAACAACCGCGGGGTTTTCCGCGAACGAATCAATCAATGCCGATTGTTGTTCACTGTCTTCATTGATGAGTGCAATGGTAAGTTGTGACATAAATTTGATGATTATTTAATAACCGGTCTGAGTATTATCAATCCCGACATGCGGTTTGGTTTGAGGAATTCGTTCAAGTTCTGGTCAATCACTTTTTTTGCGGCGCGCGAGGCATGGCGCAGCAAAATAGTTTCGCCTTCAGCAATCAAAATGCCGGTATGAAAAACATCGAGATTTTTTTTCGCTGAACCGAAAGCCACAAAATCGCCTGTCTTTATTAGGTTTTTCACATGCGATAAATGACGTTTGGGGAAAACCCGGAAACTTGCGCGCGCTGTTGGCAAGCCCGCAATAATATTCAACTCACGAGTTTTTGTAACCGTGTCTTTGCCTTTGGTCAGATTTTTAACCAAGCCTGCGCGTTCATTGATGCGCCACCAGTCTGCCATGTAGTGATTGCGCTTCGCCCAGCTCACTTCGCCGTTTTGATAACGGATGCCAATGAGATGGGTTTGAAATTCATCAGCGTTTGTTGAAAGCGCCAAAGCCAGAACCGTTTCAATAAACGTCACGCAATCAAAGCCATCGAGTCGCGTCACCAGTTGTTCGGGTTTTTCAAAACTTCCGACGAGCGAATTCGCAACATAAGGTCGTCCTAAAAATGACGCGGAGAGTTTTTCGATGCGAGCCGCTAAATCGCTTTCCTGGGCGACGGATTTAAGCAGACGGTTGATCTGCGCCTTTTCAGTTTTTTTCATAAACAAAAACAATTCAATGATTCTTTAAGACAATCCTTTTTGATTGGCAAGGCGGATGTTTCAGACTGGCAAACCTCGCCGGATTTGCCAGTCTCGCAAAACTATTTTAATTCAACGCTCTCATCGCCCAACTGTTCTCTCGTGAGTCGTTGCATCACCGCTTGAATCGCTTCGCCGGTATCGCTTAACACAAAATCATTTCGTTCATCCGACCAGTTGAATTTAAAACTTGAAACCCGCGCCGAAACCCAGATTTGTCCGGCTGGCGAATTGGGGCTAATGATAAATTTTCCCGGTTCGCCCTCTTCAAAAGTGATGGACAGGACGCCTCCGGTCACTTCGACATCGATGTCGCGCGTATCGGCTAAATTACTGAAAACTTTTTCCAGTTGGCTAATCGTCGCTTCCGATTTTTGCTGAAACTCGGCATCGCTCAATTTATTCATGACATCGCTCCAAATCGTTTCGCAGTCAGAGACCGCTTTCTCAACAAGGTTACTTTTCGGCTTTGTTGACCACCTTAGCCTAAATTTTATTGGCTTTCAATTCCGCGAGTGAATAGTGTGTGCCGCGCCAATCAACCCCGCCGCGCATCACCGCCAACAATGCCGAACGCCACATGATGTAAAGAAAAAGTAAAGTTGCGAGCGGGAAACAGAAGGCTTGCCAGCGCGGGCGATTTTGCAAACCGGCGCTTGCCAGACACACCGATAAAATCATAATCATCGCCGCCAGATTGACAATTCGCGTTGCGCCGCTGGTTAAAAAGACCGCGACAAAAGGAAAGACATTAAACAACAAAACCGCAAGGGTTGAAAAACCCAGCAACCACAAACTGTAATTCACCCCTGAAAACGCATTCTTCTCCAACCCGCGAACCAACTCTCTCACTGACGCATACCATTCGACGCTGAGCATCCCTTTACCCAAAAGCAATTCCTGCCGGTGTCCCGATTGTTTAATCAATTTGCCGAGTTTCATATCGTCATCGGGTCGCATGGCAATCGGTTGGTGTCCACCGATTTTGCGATAGACACTGGCATAAACCATGTTGAATCCGCCGATGCCGATGTGCGCCGCGCTGCGCGGATTTTTCGCCCGCCAGAATCTCGAATAAACCGAAAAGAAAACGCTGAATGCCAGGGTGAAAATATTCAACCAGAAGCCCTGCATTCGGACTTCCATCAACACCGTCACATTGTCGAGTTTTTGCGCTTGCAAATAGCTCACGGCGCGCGCGACCGTCGTTGGTTGCATGACAATATCGGCGTCGGTGAAAAGCAGAATGTCACCGGTCGCCTGCCGCGCGCCTGCATAAAGCGCGTGATTTTTTCCCAGCCACCCGCGCGGCAATTCTCTGAGATGAACGACGTGGAGACGCGAATCACTTCTTGCCATTTCGTTGAGAATTTCTCCTGTGTGGTCAATCGAGCGGTCATTGATAACGATAAATTCGATGTTCGGGTAATCTTGATGCAAAACCGATTGCAGGGCTTCGCGGATATTGCGCGCTTCGTTGCAGGCGGGAATGATGACGGAAACTTTCGGCGGTGTCGGCGCGGCAAGCGGGTTTATATCTTTGAGGAAAACGATTGAGCGATTGCCGATTGCCAGTTCGACCAAAAAAATCAACCAAAGGATTGCGGTTATCAACGCCAGATAAAAAAGGACAAATTGCATAGAGGGAAGTCTACATCAACGCTGCCATTTTAAAATTTTTGATAACAGGTAGTGACTACAAAAAAGCGACGCTCAGGAAAGCGCGGCAACTGCCAGACGATAAACCCGCCTCATCTCTTCTTGACTGGCAATGTGAACGCTCAAATCGCGCAGCAATCCGTCGTGTAACCCGTAAATCAATCCGTGAACTTCAAATCGTTGTCCGCGTTCCCATGCCGATTGTATAACCGTGGTCTGACATACATTGAATGCCTGTTCAATGACATTCAATTCACATAGTTTTGCCAGTCGCGCCTCTTCATCCGGCAGGCGCATCAAAAGCGCTTCATGCTTTTCTATAATGTCGTGAACGTGGCGCAACCAGTTATCAATCAAGCCGAACTTTTGATTGAGCAATGCCGCCTGCACGCCCCCACAACCGTAATGCCCGACGACGATGATATGTTTAACTTCCAGAACGTCAACCGCGTATTGCAAAACCGAGAGACAATTGAGGTCTGTATGAATCACCAGGTTGGCGACGTTACGATGAACAAAGAGTTCGCCGGGATTTAACCCGACCAGTTGCGTAGCCGGAACGCGGCTGTCGGAACACCCTATCCAGAGATAATCCGGCGATTGTTGTTTGGAAAGCGCTTGAAAAAAATCCGGGTCACGTTCACTGATGCGGTCAGACCAGGTGAGGTTCTTATCAAGCAATTCTTTAATTATCATACTCTCCTATTTTTTGGACGCGACAATTCGCAAACGACGATAATCAACAAACCACACCCCGTCAATGAAGTTCTTCGGTTTCACACGCGCTTCGATTTTGGCTAAGGCATCATCAAGGAGATTTTCCGGCAAGGCATCGAGCATCTTGCCGCAAAACATGTTAATCCAATTGCGCAAACCGTCTTCGCCTTCGAGCGGCGTTTGGCGTTCAAACCACAAAGCGTAGGTGACATTGAAATCATGATTTTCGAGAAGCATTGCGTATTCGCCAATCGAAGGAAAATACCAGTCGTGATTGACTTCGACGTTCACCATTTCTTTAACCGTGTCGCGAATCGCCTCCGCGACATTTGCGGCATTGCCGCGCCCGCCGAATTCCGCGACCAGTCTGCCTTTCGGTTTCAGTGCCCTGGCAATGCAGGTGACGGCGTCTTCGGCGCGCTTCACCCAGTGCAAAGCGGCGTTGGAAAAGATGGCATCGAAAGGTTCATTGAAACTAAAATCGGTAGCATCGGCGACCAGAAATTCGATTTCGGGATAATTGTTTTTCGCAGTGACAATCATCTCTGCGGATTTATCAATGCCAATCACCGTCGCGCCCGTTTCGGCAATCGCTTTGGTCAATTGTCCTGTGCCGCAACCGACATCGAGTATGCGTTCATTCGCTTGGGCATCCAATAAATTCAACACCTCGCGCCCGAATTCATAAACGAAGGCATGTTTTTGTTGATAGAGTGCAGGGTTCCAATCGTTTTCAGCCATAATCATGCTCTCTTTAAATTGTCTTTAAAATAACGTCTTTTTCCCCTCTTGATTTTCGCTTGATTAACAGTATAAATGCCTCGCGCCTTACAAGAAAATAAGGTCGGCTAATGAGTTCATCAAGTTCGCTAATCGCGTTTGTTGAAATCAACTTTTTCTGCTATCTTCTCCCTTTGTACGGGAAGGAAACAAAGAAAAACGTCACTTCTTGCAAAAACCAAACAACGCAAACTTATGCATTGCCCCTGCCTCGATACGCACAAACCCTTTTCGTGTTTCAGACTGAGTCTGTAAGCGTTGGCTTTGTTCGTATACGAGCGTTATGATTTTGGTTTGGCATAAGCCCAGGAATCGAACAAAGGAGAGTAGTCATAATGACAGCAAATGTAATGGCGCAAATACCCTATAAACCCCTCGCTGACACGCCCGGTCTCGTCGATATCGAAGAACAATTGGAATGGTTTCGCCTCATCTCACTTGGCAGAATGTTGGATGAAAAAGCCCGCATCTATCTCAGACAGGCAAAGGGCTGGTCATATCACGCTTCACACGCCGGACACGATGGCATTCAGTTGGCGCTCGGTTTAGCTTTTCGCCCCAATAAAGATTTTCTATTTCCCTATTACAGAGATATGTTGACCTGCCTTGCCGCAGGCATCACCCCTTATGAAATTATTTTAAACGGACTCATGAAAGCCGGTGATGTCGCTTCGGGCGGGCGGCATATGAGCAATCACTTTGCAAAAATTTCCATTGGCATCTGGAACGTTTCATCGGCTACCGGCAATCACGCACAACACGCCGCAGGGCTTGGTCGCGCCGTGAAATATTACGACGCCGACGCCATCGTCTACAGCAGTCAGGGCGAATCCTCAACCTCAGAGGGTTATGTCTTTGAAGCTCTCAACGGCGCATCGCGTGAAAATCTGCCGGTCATCTTTGTGGTGCAAAATAACGGTTACGGCATCTCGGTTCCGGTGAGCGAACAATCCGCCAATCATACAGTGTCGGAAAATTATCGTGGCATTAAAGGACTGACGATTATCAATTGCGATGGCACCAATCCGTTTGATTCAACCAAAGCCATGCGCCGCGCCACCGACCTGATTCACGCAGGCAATGGGCCGGTTTTGTTGCATGCTTACTGCGAACGTTTGCACGCTCATTCCAATTCAGACCGCCACGAACTCTACCGCAGCGAAGCCGAACTGACCGAGTGTCGCACCTACGACCCTTATGAGAGATTGCGTTTGCATTTGCTCAATCTTGAAGGCGCATCGCTTGATAAACTCAACGCCATCGAAGATGAAAATCGCCGCATTGTGCAGGACGCTTCGGAACGCGGAGAAGCCGCGCCCGACCCCGACCCGAAAACGGCGACGCTTTATGTCTTCCCTGAAGAAGCGAAAGTCACGCCGGCGGCGACGGTTCCACACGAAGGCGGCGCGATGATTACCTTGCGCGAAGCCATCAATGAAACTCTGAAAGCAGAATTTCGCCGCAACCCCAACACTTTTTTGTGGGGACAGGATGTTGCCTCGAAAGATAAAGGCGGGGTGTTCAACGTCACCAAAGGGATGCAACAGGAATTCGGACCTTCGCGAGTTTTCAATGCGCCGATTGCCGAAAATTATATCGTCGGCACAGCTAATGGTTTTTCACGTTACCGCGAAGACATTTGGGTAGTCATCGAAGCCGCGCAATTCGCCGATTATTTGTGGCCCGCAATGGAACAGGTGGTTGACACATCGCACGATTACTATCGCTCGAATGGACAATGGACGCCGAACATTGTGGCGCGACTTTCATCAGGCGGTTACATTCACGGCGGGCTTTATCATTCGCAGAATCTCGAACCGTTTTTCGCGGCGCTTCCGGGCATTCGCGTGGTCACGCCATCGTTTGCAGATGATGCGGTGGGACTCCTGCGCCACTGTATGCGCAGTCGTGGATTTACGTTTTTCCTCGAACCGAAATATTTGTACAACCAGATGTTCGCCAAAGCGCCGCATCCGGGCGATGAATACGAAATCCCGTTTGGCAAAGCGCGCCTTCATCGCGAGGGCACAGACCTGTCGATTATCGCTTACGGAACCCCTGTGCATTGGAGCATTCGCGCTGCCGATCAATTGAAAGAGAAAGAAGGTCTGAGCGTCGAAGTCATAGACATCCGCACCGTTGTGCCGCTCGATACCGAAACCATTTTCAAATCGGTGCGCAAGACCTCAAGAGCTTTGGTGGTTCACGAAGCGCAACTGTTTGCCGGGTTCGGCGGTGAGATTGCCGCAAAAATCGCTGAAGCGTGTTTCGATAGTCTCGATGCGCCGGTGATGCGCGTAGCCGGAAAGGATTGTCCGGTTCCCTTTTCACCGATTCTCGAACGCGCAGTATTGCCGGAAGTCGAAGACATTTATAAAAAAGCTTTGGAATTGGCTAGATATTAGCAGCCGCATATTCAATATTTCGCTGGCGTTGAGAGCGGGTCACAGGCTGCCATTTTGCGAGCTTCGCAATTAAAGCCCGCTCTTCAACTGCGGTTTGAATATTGATGATCAACCGGTTTTGCCCGATTCAGATAAAAGGCAATAGTCCGAAATTTGAGATAAAATTGATTCGCGCTACTGCCTTTTATTTTAATAAAATTAAGTCAGGCTCCTCACGCATCCCAACAAAGCAGCAGAAAGTCCATGAAGTTTTCTGGTTATCTCCCAAAATTTTTTCTCCACACCTTTCAAACAAATTCGACCTTCAACGGTTTGGCGTTGATTCTTATTGCAAGTCTGCTGATGATTTCCTGCACCGCGCGCTCACAGGGAGTTTCAACCGAACCGCCGCCCACGCCTGAAAAGGCAACTTTGCTTTCGGCAACCCCTGCGCCTGAATCGGTAAAAAATGAAATGCCGCCGTTGCTGGCGCTTGATAATTATAAAAAGACGATTCTGTCGCGCTGGCAGAGACTCGAAGACCAGGGCGTACTGATTGAAACCCTTGATGGTAAACACACGCTCGCCGAACTGAATGCTGACAATGCGTTTAACCCGGCATCGGTGATGAAGCTTGCCACGTCGCTTGTCGCCCTTGAAAAATTATCGCCGTCCTATCGCTTTCGCACCAATTTTTATGCCGACGGCAACATCGATAAAACGGCGCATAAACTCTCAGGCGATTTGGTTGTCGAAGGCAATTTAGACCCCATGTTTTCGCATTTTGATGCCGAGCAGGTCGCCGCCGAACTCTTCAAACTCGGCATCTCACAGGTCACTGGAAAGCTGAGAATCGCCGGAACTTTTTACTTTTTTGCACGCGGTTATAAATCCAACCTCTCACGCGAAACCTCAAAAATAAAGTTGTATGAAGCTTTTCGGCGCGCTGGACTCAAAATCGACGGCGGTACAAGTTTCGGAGAAAAATCCGGCGCGCCGTTGCTGGCGCATTATTCCGACATTTTGACCAACCTCCTGCTTTATCAAAATGCCCACAGCAGCAATGCGATTGCTGAAGTCATCGGTGAACAGTTAGGCGGCGCGGAAGCGATACAGAAATATTTAATTGAGAATTTGCAATTGCAGGAGGCGGAAGTTTATGTCGGGCGACCTTCAGGGTTGGAATTCAATCGCCTGACGCCGCGGGCGTCGTTGAAAATCTTACGGGCTTTAGTCGAGTTGTTAAATCATCATTCCTTAAAACCTGAACAGCTTTTGCCGGTCGCCGGCGTTGATCAGGGAACCCTTGGCGGGCGGTTTGCAGATGATGATTGGCGCGGCGCAATCCTCGCCAAAACCGGAACCCTGTTTACTTACGATAGAGGGGTGAGCACGCTTGTCGGCATCGCCTATACGAAAGCGCGCGGCGCATTGCTGTTTGCAATTTTCAATTCCGACGGGCGCATCCATGCCTATCGCCATTTGCAGGATAATTTTCTCGAACAAACTATTGAAGAACTCGGCGGCGCAAATGCGCTTGCCCGAAAAGCGGCGGCGCTTGAAGATAATAAAATGGCATCAATTGTTCAACGGCTTTATTAAACAGGATTCAATAGGTCAACGCCACTGCCCGCTCATATAAGCGGCACAAAACGGATCAGACCGATACTTAGAGTTCTACAATCATCAGCGACTACATCAGGTATTGAACTATCCCCGGCTGAAGTTCACTTCGACTACTAAGGATAGCGAAACGAAAAGACCCCACTGAGCACGCCCCCATTTTTCTGTATTGAAAATTGGTTCTACTATAAAACAACGTGAATCAATGGCGGAAAAACGCAATCACGAGTTTTTAAAATGTCTTTTCGTGCAAGCAATTTTAGCCACTTCCGTTATGTACTGAACCGCTGATTAAATTTATTTCATGATGTAAAGTAAAACCATGACTCAAAAATCTTCCGACTGACCAGCGATAGGATTGTCATGATCTGACGTATTGAAGTAGCGGTTGACGACCGCAGTGTTGATGGAGATTGATGAAGACTGGCAAAACACACCATACTATCTGCCAAAAACCTGAGGCTGTTCTTTGTGAGGAGCAAATTTACAGAAAGAAGGTTGCGTTATCACAACAACTTATGACGACCATAATTGAATGGATGATAGAGATCAAAACTCGAATTATCAGGCGACGCAACCACGACCGCCTACCAAACAAGATGGATAATACTGTGTGTGGCGGCGTAAATTGAGTCGTGACGAAACACCTTTTTTCCATTAAGCTTAACTAGCCTCAGAAGTTCAATTCAAGAGGAATATTCTATGGTAAATCTATGAGCAGACCTGTATCAGCAGTTGATCTATTTTGTGGCGTAGGAGGCTTGACACATGGGTTCACCCTAGAAGGGATCAAAGTTCGTGCTGGTATAGATATTGATCCAGCTTGCAAATATCCCTTCGAGCATAATAACGACAGCACTTTTTTATCAGAAGATATCAGTAATGTTACTGCTGAACATCTCAGATCGTATTTTTTAGACGGGGAGGTGAAACTGCTTGCTGGATGTGCACCCTGTCAGCCGTTCTCGACTTACTCGCAAGGTCATAGAGATGAAGAAGATCGAAGATGGATGCTACTTTACCAGTTCGCTCGATTGGCGGAGGAATTGCACCCTGAGATGATCACGATGGAAAACGTCCCTAAACTAGAGAATCACGAGGTTTTTATTGACTTTATAAATGCACTGAGAAAGCTTGATTATCACGTTACGTATTCTATCGTTGACTGTCGCTATTATGGTATTCCGCAAAACAGAAAACGACTTGTGATGTTTGCTTCGCAATATGGCGAGATAAAGCTTCAATGCCCAACGCATAGCGAAGAAAATTTCATGACAGTCAGACAGGCTATCGAAAATCTCGAAAGAATAGCTGCTGGAGAAGCGTCAAAAACCGATCTGCTTCATCGCGCCAGCCTGTTAACTGAGAAAAACCTCCAACGAATTAAAGCTTCTAAACCTGGAGGGACATGGAGAGATTGGGATGAAGAGCTTCGGACAAAATGTCACATCAAAAAGAGCGGCAAAACTTATCCGAGCGTTTATGGCAGAATGTCTTGGGATGAGCCTGCACCAACAATCACGACTCAGTGCTACGGGTTCGGTAATGGGCGGTTTGGTCATCCTGAACAAGATCGCGCCATTTCGCTGCGAGAAGCCGCTCTCCTGCAAACTTTCCCAGAAGGTTACGCATTCGTTCCGCCTAATAAGACAGTTCATATGAAAACTGTAGGCAAATTGATCGGCAATGCTGTACCAGTGATGCTTGGGCGTGTAGTCGCTCGTAGTATCCTGCAACATATAGCAAAACTTTGATTTGCTCCGTAACTGACCCGCTGGTTATTCCTATGACTGATACTGTCAGTTCAAGTGTACGTAGCCGCATTATGGCTTCGGTCAAGCAACGGCACACAAAGCCAGAATTACTCGTCCGCAGTCGTTTACATCAACTCGGCTATCGGTTTCGCGTTCAGCGTCGTGATCTGCCGGGCAGTCCTGACATCGTATTGCCGAAATACCGCACTGCCATCTTCGTGCATGGCTGCTTTTGGCATCAGCACAAAGGCTGTTCCAAGTCGCGCAAGCCGACGAGCAATAATGATTATTGGGATCAAAAATTGCTGGAAAACGTAAGACGGGACCGCCGCAAGGTTGCTGCACTAAAAAAGCTCGACTGGCGAGTAATTTTAGTTTGGGAATGCGAAACGAAAGATACTGAAAAGCTTAAAAAGAAGCTCGAAAAAATCGCTCACCTCTATTGAAAATGTATTTATATCATAGTCATAGCTTCAGCTTCTTCGCTCTCGTTAATCTAGAGTATTCGGAGTGCGTGATCTCGGTCAGGTCATGGTTCTGATGTAAATGTCTGAGTTTCGGTTCAGCAATATCTGGATCAGCAACCTCATAATGGTGTTTCTGTCCATCTCTTCTTGAAGTCATTAAGCGATACCAAGATAAAGCATCAAACGGGCGAAAAGGGTGGGCTTCAAAATAATCCTTCACTCCTTCTACTTGACGAAATAAGCTCTGTACTTCCGCAATACCGTATAAACTGGCAATGAAACAAAGCAATAGTGAGACTGAGTCGGTTGCAGGTAAAGGTAATGCAGGATCTGTAAGAGGCAACCATTTTGGACATTTATAGACGAAATCGCTGTCTCTCTTGAATCCTCGAATCAGTTGCACATGGTAGTAATGATGAGTTCCACTTCCTTGACTATTAGACCCTTCAGGAGATTCGTATCGAAAGCCAAAAGCCTTTCCTTTCTTATCTCCTTGTTTTTTGAATAACCCCAATCTAATTTTAACGTCTGGCAAATTACGACTAAAATCGAATTTCAGATGTACCACGGGCTGCGCCCCGGAATCGCTTCGCAACCAAAGATGCTTAGCACCAAACTCACCTGTGATTCTCGGTCTATTCGCGCTCGGTAGCAAAGTGACCATCTCTGCCAAATCACTAAAAGGCGTATAAGCCGCAATCAACTGCCCATCAACCTTCGCGGATTGCCAGTCAATCGCCTTATGCTCCCACAATGTCTTGAATATTTCCGTGAAGAGTCGGATTTGATTATCTACATCTGCCATCTTACTAACCTCTGGTCCAGCACTCTCTTGGTCGAATAAGAGTTACTTCAAACCGAGAACCGTAGGGCAGGATCATACTCTACAGCTTCCAGTGTACCAGCGTATTTTCGTCCGTCTTTCGTGTTCGGGTCGACGACGAAACGGCGGACGAACGGACCAGGAAGGTCGGCTATGAACTCGCGCGTAGCAGATCGAGGTAGAAACCGTGAGACATCTTCACAAAAGACGACGGGTGTCGGCTCCGCTTCCCACGGACGCCCAACTTCAAGAATGGTTTCATTGCCTACGAGCGATTCCCAAAACCAAGCCGAGCGTGACAGCCAATGTTTTACCTGCCAGCGTGCTTCTTTTGTAGATGTCGAGATCACTCCTGCGTCGGCATCACCGCCGAAAACGACTGTCTTGTCAAACGAAGGGGGTTCGCCTTTTGTGCGTTTCAGCAGGCTCGGAAATCGAGACACCAAATGCGGCGCATCTACCAATATGTGTTGAGAAGGGAGAACGATCTCTTCTAACCATTTCGCTACACGCGCCGCAGCGATTCGTGCGACTTGTGCATCGTCGTTCGCACGGTCTTTGCCACGTAGCCCATTGCCGCTTTTCTCAACGAATTCTCGAAAAGTCACTGCACGCACGTCTTCTTGTTTACCTAGGAAAGCCTTGAAAACGCGCGGCAACCCTTCAGCAATTGTTTCAGGAAATCCAAGAGTATCTGTGATGGATTTGTCCAATGCGCCATTTTCCTTGAGCGTAGTCAAACGCTTTTCGAAGTCTACCAACGCACGCGGAATCAAAGGCCAATACCATGGTCGAAAGATTGGTTTCGCCCATTGTTCCTGCCACAACCCGGGGTTCTTCAGTTGCTCAGATGTGAGGTTCAAATCAGCGAAGGATTGTGGCGCACCTTTCAGTGTCAGATCAAAATGATTCGCGCCACGCGCTACGAACTGGTTGACGCCGATAATTAATCTGCACGATGAGTAACAGCGAGCGAGATATGCGACCTCTTCTCCTGTAACAAAAGCATTAGAGAAAGCGGCTAGATCATAATCAACGACAAAAATGTCAGCCTTATCAAAGTTGGTTTTCTTCTCCTTATACTTCTCTTTGCCTTCACGCGCGGCTTGTCGGCGTTGTCGCAGTTCCTCAAGGTCACCCTCGAACTCTTCAGCCGATAAGATATGTGGTTTAAACCCTGCTGCGACCTTTTTCAGAGAAGCTTGCATCTGCTGCGCCAAACCTTCTTGTCCGTCCTCATCGTCAAAGATGTGAATTAGTCGTTGGTTTCGTTGACTCATTTACCCTCCCTCCAAGATAGCTCAAAGGCGGTATTGAATCCTTGGCTCGGTTTAACGAATTGGACGCGACACTGTAACTTCTCAGCAAGCATTCGTACAATCGTCAATCCAAGCCCTGTTCCGCCCAAGCCCAAACCGCGCCGCTCTGGCGAGATTTCGAGTCGCCGTTCGAATGGCTCGAACAATTGTTCGGCTTTCTCCAAATCTACTCCACAACCTGTATCTTCAATGCAAATCATCACTCGTTGACCATTACGCCTGGCGAAAACACCGATCTTACGTTGCTCAACATCAAGCATCGCATTAAAAGCATTGGTAAGGATGTTTTGGAAAAGCGAACTCCACTCGGCAAAGCTTCCTTCTGGTAAGCGGAGCCCATCATCAAACCCTGAGTAGTGCAATGGAATCCCACGCAAAAAAAACTGCATTTGATTCGCAACTTCGTGGAGTAGTGGACTAGCCTTGAACCGTTCTCGGGATTCCCGGCTCTCTTCTGTTACTAAATGGGAATAGAGCTTCCGCGTTTCTCTTGCCCGCTTCACCCATTCATGCAACCTTTGCGCGACATTCAAAACCTGCTGGCGAGCAGAGTGTTCAGCGATTTTGATACCATCAAGCTGGGTAGCTAAGTTGTCGAGTTGGTTAATCTGCCGATTCAATTCATGATCGTATGCCAATGCCGAAATCCCTGCTGTTGCTAGCGCTCCCAGCATTCCGAAACGTTCATCAATTTTACGGATTTCGTGGGATGTTGCTTTTTTGACTGCAGCGAACTGCCGCTGCAATTCCATATAAGCCGTTGCTGGCAGCGCACTTTTTACAGAAGCAATTGCATCACCGAGTTGCTCAATTTCTTCGGCAGCGGTAGGCAGTTTCTTGCGTTTTGCTCGTTCCTCCTGATTTCGTTTTTGTGCGATGATGGAGTAGTAATCCAGCGATGCACGCACTAATTGGCTGAGAGCGATTGTAGCATCATTATTTACCAATCGATCTCTCGTTACCTGCAATTTCAAATAGGGTGTTTTCTTGTCCACCTCACGGATTAATTCCCTGACTTCCGCTTGTGTCAATGTATTCTTCTTTTCCTTCTTGGCAGCGTCTATTGCTTGCTGTATGGCTCTCTGACGCTCGCTGTTAGTATCTATCTTTACCACACCGAACAAACGACGTTGTGTGGGGAGAAAGTTTAAACCGCGTGATACCGATTCCTTCATATCTTTAGGTAAAAGTTCAGATTGTGACTGTCTACGTGCATGATCTCGTTCGATTCCAAGCCAATCTGTATCAGGTCCATAGTAAGGCAAATGAAAGCCTGCATCATAAACATGAACGCCTCCGTATTTAGAAAAATACTTTCGAGCTTCGTCCACTTTGATACCCTTTTTCAATCTATTATTGAGCCGAAAAACGCGAATTTCATATTCTAGGGATCCAATCGACTCTGCATGATTTTGGAAGTCTTCATCCTGAAAAATCTCTTTGTGGATAGAGCGATCAGGAAATTCTACTGTCACCTCTAACACAGGAGACTTTGACTTGCCTGATACGGCTACATCTTTGTACAGCCTGCCAATAATACGAGCTTCCCATTGACTCATTTCTGAAGCCATTAACTGCTCGAAAGCTTTAGCAAAGTCGGCTTCCGGCGTTTCAAGTTCAATTGAAAAAACTTGATGCTGATTTGCTTCCGTTACTGAATTGGCGCGAAATGGTGGTTGCAAAGACCAAACTTCAAGCGCCAAATCTTGGAAGTTTTCTCTACTCCACTGCTGATTCAGACCGCGTAATTTGATCTCTGTCCCCTTTCTGGAGTCGTTAGGGAAAAGCCCTGTCGGGGTTCCTTTGTGCAACCATGCCGTTGCCTCAGTGAGATCGCCAGCAGCAATTGCTTCATCCCAATCCACATTAGCTGAGATTTCCGTTTGTAGATCGAGTTCAGAAACCGAACGAATTTGAATGGATTTGGCGAGAAATTGAACGGCTAGCCTGCCGACCCCTTTTGAGCCGGTCAACGGGCGTCCGAAGTTACGAGAGATACGCAAATCGTGTTTATGTGGCGAGCCGATCCGCATCCAGAATTTACGAAATTCGCCTTCGTCCATCCCATGTCCGTTATCAATGATCTGGATGCAGTCATCTGTGAAGCGGATGACTGCATCATTGGCATCCGCGTCATAGCTGTTTTTGATCAATTCAGCCAATGCGATATGCGGCTTTCCCACCAATCGCTCGCCTAGCTCTCGAAGCAATTCTGATGCGACTGCGAATTTAACTGGCTCGCCTTTCGGTGTATATATCGCTTCAGTAGTCATAAATTTGAGGACTTGTCGAATAGATTTAATATCGAATAATTCTGCTAAACCAACACGCAGAGAGTTGGTACACCATACATAGAAAAAAAGCCCTGTTTATCGGGACTTCGCAACATTGCTTGTACCAATGTCATGCTTTCCGGTTTAGCAACCGGGTAAGGGAAAAGTATTATTACCACAGGAGTGATGGCTCAGTCACTTAAAAAAGGGAGGTCGGATCAAAGCTATATAGCCTAACCGCATCACTCCAGACCCTTTAGTATAATTTTGAGTACCCCCTGTTGTCGTCGAGCCAACCACTTTTTTTGATTCTCCGGTTTTGATGGTCATAGTTGATGTGTAAACCCCATGTGCGACTCTTTTGTGGCATAGTTTCATAAGTTCTTTGTTTTCAACGGCGACACTTTTGGGTTTCAGGCATTCTGAAAGATTTACGGTCAGAAGCCACTGAAAACAAAGCACCAAAAGAGAGTCGCACATTAGGTATTTATAATTCTCCATACAAGACGGGCCAGATTACTAACAATCCGCTTGCCTGATGCACAAAATATCTGGCGTAGCCAAACGTAGCAGCCGAGTCAGTTATCATACATTGAAAGCGTATTGGCAAATAGCCGCCAATGGCTGCCAGGACATTTTTTGTGCATATGAAAAATGCAGAGTGTCTGCCTGCACGCTCAGTGTGGCACTCTCCTTGCGAGATACAGTCAGAAGGATTACTGAATAAAGCACGACTACAAGGCGAAGGAGGATCGTTACAATGCGTAGATTTTTTCCAGAATTTTTAGGAGGTTGGCGCGCAACGGCGTTGCTGTTTATGCGGGCGGTAATGGGTGTGGCTTTCATCCTGCACGGCTTGCCGAAGATACAAAATCCGATGAACTGGATGGATGCGATGGGATTATCCAATGTGCCCGGATTCATTCAGGCACTTGCAGCAGTGATTGAATTCGGCGGAGGGCTGGCTTTGGTATTGGGCTTACTGACACCGTTGGCGGCGCTTGGCATTGTTTGTCAAATGCTGGGGGCGCTTATACTCGTCCATCTGCCGAAGGGCGATTCCTTTGTGGCAACGGCTCCGGGGCAATCCTCGTTTGAGCCTGCACTGGTTTACCTGGCACTCGCGGGATTGCTGCTCGCCGTCGGGCCAGGGCGTTATTCGCTCGATTACTGGTTATTCGGCAGAGGCTCTGCAATCTGGCACGAGAGGCAGACTTTGCGCGAAGTCTAATGCCCGCGAGCGGAGTCAAAGCAAGGCTGCAACGTACCTCTTTACCAGTGAAAGGCTCTTTTCGGTTGCGGTCTTGTCGCCCCCTTCTTCCAGTCGCTTGGCGCGAAAAACATAATCGCCTTGGACGATGTGTGGCTACACGATTCTCTTCTCACTGTTGACCAAGCCCGCAAATCCGGCGGCGTTTTGATTTCGCAATCCGAGGTTGAGATTACACGATAGCGGTGATTGCATCTTCCTGTAGTCTCTTAGGACGATTCCGCTGTATAACACAAATGCAAAAAGATTTTTTTTCCTACATATGCTGTATTACTTTCTCTCTCTCTCTACTGCTTTCGCGACAAGGTAATGTCAAATAGCATTGCTCAATGCGTGGCGAAAAACTTGCCGCAATGATTTCTGAAAAATGATAAACCTGGCAATCGGGTGCAACCGGCATGTTCGTCCTCGGCTGGAACAAGTCACGGTTTGGTATTTTGAATGATTCGGGGAGATAGGAAGGTATTGCACACGTCTCGTCAAGACGCAGGAATCACCTCCCTTTGCAGGTAAGAAATTGCTGCGATAGCTCTTGAGCGTAGCGCGAAATCGTTGCGGTTGATGGCGCTGGCTGGCGCGGTGTTTGCGTTGATTTATTACTACACAAGCGATTCTCTGGTGCATTTTTGGCGCAAAGTCGCGCCAGCCGATGGTGATTAGTTGTTTGTCAAGATGGGCGGGGCGAGCCTCAAAGCATTGGGGGTGAACGGGCGCGCGAAAATCCTGACCAATACGGCAGTACAGAGAGGCGATTTGTGGAAGTGAAGAACCGGTAGACAATGGTGGTTGAGGAAGGCACGGTCATTGCCTCATTCAGCGTCTTTCCGTTGTCTGCACGAACTTGTAAGAAATTGAAATCTCATATGACCAGGGAGGGAAATAATCATGGCTAAAGCCAAACAAAGTCTCGATCCAAAAAGCAGTGAAAGAAATGAACCAAGCGGTCAGCGGCAGCAAGTTTTGACGCGCCGTGAACCCCATTACCCGGCGCTATGGAGCAATAACCCATTCGCGATGATGAATCGCTTCGCTGAGGAGATGGAGCGTATGTTTGACGATTTCGGCATTGGGCGCAGCTTGCCGACGATGCGTTTCGGGCGCGGTTGGGGCGAGTTGGAATCTTCGCAAATGGTGGGGTGGTCGCCGCAGATTGAGGTCTTCGAGCGCGAGGGACAGTTCATTGTGCGCGCCGACCTGCCCGGACTGAAAAAAGACGATGTGAAGGTGGATATCACCGATGACGCGCTAACGATTCAGGGAGAGCGCAAACAAGAGCATGAGGAGGAAGGTGAAGGCTGGTATCGCAGCGAGCGCGGCTATGGCAGTTTCTTCCGCAGCATCCCGCTGCCTGAGGGAATCAATGCCGATGAGGCGAAGGCTAGCTTCCGCGACGGCGTACTCGAAATCTCGATGCCCGCGCCGCAACAACCGCAGCAGCGCCGCCGTCAGATAGAGGTCAGTTAAACTCTGCAAACGCAGATAAGGCTTGCTCAACGACCTGCTACAAAATTCAAGGAACTCTGGATTCCCAACGATACGAATGGCGGTCAGCTTAGCAGGTAATTTTTTCGCGCGCTTTAACGAAATTTTCAGCAGGTGCGGTAACGGTCAATTGTAAACGACCACGCGCAGGTCATCGGGGTTATCAGCCAGTCCGACTTAGCGCGGTAGGGCTGGCAAGAGCGCAATCAGCAACATCGGTTTGCCGGTATGGTGAGTGACATCTCTAACCGTCGACGCCTTATCACGGGAAACGTTGAAAGGTCATGATCAGAAAATTGAAATCAGGCAAGTACCGTCTCTATTCGCGGAAGAAAGACCCGAAGACCGGCAAGCGCCGCAACCTGGGAACTTTCGACACGCGCCTGGAGGCTGAAAAGCACGAGCGCGCGATCCACTATTTTAAGCACAGATAAAACCGGGAGGATAATCAATGATAAATCACTGGATGAACCTGGGAAGGCTGCGGGACGACAGGCAGGCGCGCTGGGGCATACCATAGCAAAATTCTTCGGTGCCGACCCGAAGCGCGAAATGGACGCCGACCTGTTGCGGATAAAAACGCTACTGAAGACCGGACACGCAGCGCATGACGCAGCCAAACCACCACCGGCAGAACAAGGTGGCGCTTACTCATACCGGCACGGCGTAGAAATCTACAAACAAAGGGGAGTTGAAATGACTACTACAAAACAGAAACAAGCGGCAAAGAAGAATGTCAAGAAGGCACAAAAAGCCTGGCAAGAGATGTCTTCAAGGGAACGCGCCAGGGCGCAACCGGAAGGACACGAAAGGCAGAAACCGGGGACGACCGGCGAGGGCGACTATTTCCACATTGAGGTCAGACCCAAGGGAGAATTCGTCACTTTCCGCACCCAGGATGTAGGAGAGAGAGGCGGCATTGAGCGCGTTTCGGGGAAAGGTGAGAGCGGTTCCTGGGACACACAAAAATGGCTAATCAATAAGGAACACGCGCACCTCGAAGACGGCAAGTTGATTCCCGATACAGATGATGCGCGCCAAGTCTTGGAAGTATTGGGGTCGGAGCCAGTCCACATTCGCGGCGACCGCTTCAAAGCCACCCCCAGACCCAATGTGCCGGAGAAGGACAAGCCTACGCCTGCACAAAAAAGGGCGCGGCAGAGCAACATCCAAAAAGCTCAGGCGGCGCGGCGCGCTTGAGCCTGGTTGACCGGTGCAACTTGCTTTTCGACAAAAGCGCCAATGACTTTCCGGCGCAGGCTATCCAACGGTTGCCCGCCAACCTTCCGGGGGTAACGAGCTTAAATTGACTAGAGCGGCTTGCGATTGAGTTTACTCAGCCGCTGTTGAGGAAGCGGTCAAAGACTGCTTCCTCAACTTGAGTAAATCGTTTTGCAAACTGCTATAGCTCTCAAAATAGCGTGGGCACGTTTATCCAATTTTATTTGGAAATTAAGAAGCCTCAGTAGTCCGACTCCTCCCGGCAGCTTTTTCATTTTGCGGGTTATCGGTTTAATACCTTTTTCGTTTTTTTACCAATTCGATCTGAGGCAAAGAAAATCGATTTCACCGGCACAAAACCGAAAAGGCGATATTCACCAACCGCAGTCAAAGCCGCTGATGCCAGGCAACCGCATTGCGAACAATCCGGGTCGCCGCCGAATTGACAAGGGCTAATTCTGCCTTTCAAATCTGCGGTGATGTTCAATGTCGTGCGTGAAAATATGCACTCATCAGGATTTCGTGGCGGCTGGCGATAGCCATTCACCACGGTGTCGGGAAAATAGAGTTTCGGAAAACTTGAACGCAAGCCGACCAATTCATTCAGCACCGCATCGCGCCCGTCCTTTGTAAGAATCTCTTCCCCTTGTGCGCCTTTTTGCGGCGTGAACAGGCTAAAATAGACTCTTTTGATCTCCGGTTTGTCACACCAAAAGGACAAGAACTTTTCAAAATAGCCCTCACGTCCAACCATCTGCCCGGTGATGGTGCAATGAATGGTAATGGCGTGTCCCTGGATGGTTTGTAAAATTCGCTCGTAGGTCGCAGGTTTGCGCCGCTCGTCGTGTTCAGGTTGCAATCCGTCAATGGAAACCACGAGCGAAAGGTCTTTAATCTTGCTCCAGTGCGCGGGGATTTCCCGCACCGCGCTGGTGACGACTTGCACAGAGATGCCCATGTCGCTCAGCTTAGGCAGCAACACGTCAAGTTCGCGGAAACGTACAAGCGGCTCTCCACCAACAATTGAAATATGCAAAGGGCGATGCTTACGGGCAAGTTCTAATACACCATTAATCAGCTCTTGCCCTTTGTAATCGGAGAGTACGCGAAGCGGGCCAAGCTCTCCAAGATGCTCCGGTTCATAAGCATAGCAACCCGGACAACGCAGCGGACATTCACGGGTGATTTCGATGGATAAGGATGGAAATTGACCGTTCAGAATTCTTCCCCAGGCATGAAAAACATCAGATTTTTGCATGAATAAATTATTCCTCTCTCTTGAGCCGTTTATTATACGCAGGTCATCCGACGAATTACCACTGAGCGATTGAAGCGGTTGTAAGGTGATTGGGTATTCATATTGTTGTACCTTATCAATCATCATCCGTTATCAAGTAATAAACCTGTCCAAATTAAAAATGCTTTCAGATAGCTTCCTCGACACTGAATAAAAGCCCCTTCCCTGAGCGACCTTCCGCCAAACAAGAGCATTTTCAGAAAAGGGAAAGGGTCGGGCGCGGATTCATCAATTGAATCGTCTGTGATGCCTTCTCAATCGGTGAAGAGAACCGCCGCCGAAGCGTAACCGAATAGCAAATCCCCTTGCTACCTGACGCGCCGCAACAGAGTGTTGACTGCCGGTGTTTAATTTCCCCCACGGTGAGGCGCAACCTTGCTTCAGTCAAGTTTGACTACCTACTGTAGTTGCACCCCCAGAAAGTTCTCTCTATACTTTCCACTGCCGTAAAACGAACGCGGAGCGAAAGTATGCGTAGCAATCCGAAATTAACCATCAGAGGTTTCAAGCCCGGCGCACGCGGCGCAGCCCATGTACTCGGCGAATTACAAACTACGGTTATGGAAATTTTGTGGCGGGAACCGGGTTTAACAGTGAACGAAGTTGAAGCCCATTTACAACACAAACGCGAGATTGCGCACACCACTGTACTGACGACACTCGACCGCATGCATCGCAAGGGGTATTTAAGACGTGAAAAGCAAGGAAAAGCTTTTGTCTATGAACCCACCTATACGCGCCAGGAATTTGAGCAGCACGTCGCCGAGGAGGTTCTCGGTTCCTTACTTGGACAATTTACCGAACCGGCACTATCGGCATTTGTAGATATTATCGGTGAGGATTCAAAAAAGCTCGATCAGCTTGAAGCGATGATCAAAGAGAAACGGCGCAAACGAAATCAAAAAGCCAGCAAATAAAGAGAGGACGGTGCGTGCTGATTCATACCCTGGAAAATTTCATCCTTTTCAATACCGTATTTGCTCTCGGCGCTTTTCTTGTTGCCTATCTATTAGCGCGTGGCACCGTCAAAGCGCAGCCTTACGCGCTATCGCGAGCCTACACGGGTCTGCTCTTATTCCCACCAGTGCTTTCCGCCTGGCTGGTCGGAGCTTCGCTGCTGCCGGAAGTGATAATGGGCAGGTCAGCTTTTGAAGTTGCACATCCGTCACCGCTACACAAACTGCATTTACTCGGAGAGATTACTGCCAGCCTCGAACCGGCGCTTGCTTACCTGACGCTGCTATTCCTGATTGCCGCCACCGCCTTTGCGGTCATTTCAACCCTGCGCGGTTACTGGCGCATTAACGGTATGGTCAAACGACTGGAGGTGAATGCGTCGCAGCCTTCAACCGAGCAACTGTCTCTGGTTCAAGAAGCGGCAACACGACATGGGATGGAGGTTGGATTGGTGATGAGCAACTATCCCTTTTCTTTCGTCTGGGGATTCACACGCTCGAAACTTATTCTTTCAACCGGATTACTTTGTAAGTTGACGCCTGTAGAACTGATGGGAGTCATCGAACACGAAGCCACACATCACCTGCGCCGTGATAATTTTGCCAAACTGCTGCTCAACATTTGCTGTTACTCTTCATTGGCATTTCCCTTGTCTCGCCTGATTTTAAAATGGCGAGCGATCAATGTAGAGATGATATGTGATGAAGTGGCAGCGGCGCGAACTGACGCGCCCCTGGAAATCGCTGAGGTGTTAATCAAATTAAGAAGGCTCACCTTGCCGAAGAATAACCGCTTACCGATTCAAGTTTCCGGCTCTGCCTTTGTGCCGGATGGGTCGTCACATTTCGAGCATCGCGTCCATCGTTTGGTTGACCTTGCCGATTGTCATCCAGACCCCGAACAGATAGCTCAGATGTCCGGGGTGCGGAAAAAACTGGTGGTATTGGTCGCCGCTTCTTTCATCATCACCCTCATTATCGCTACGCTGTTTGCTCCGCTGGCGGTTCACCATGCCACAGAAACACTCATTCATTTAATCGAATAGAAAGGACGCTTTCATTGAGAATCAGTTACTTCTCTGTCACCTCATCCCCAAAAACTACAGCCTGTCGTTGCAAGCATCTACTGATGCTGTTTTTTCTTGCGTTCGCTTTGACTGCCTGTGGCACAAAAGAGAAAGCCAAAACCGAAGTTGAAGCAGAAGCGTTTGCGCGAACGGAGTTTACCGAACGTCTGGAAAATTACTTTGAATACGAACCACTCAAAGCTGGAAGAGCGAGTCAGTTTTTAATTCATCTGACGGATTTGACAGACGGCTCGCCGGTTGAAAAAGCAGATGTGACGCTGACGGTTCGCTCTCGAAGCGGCGCAGAGGTCGGGCAGACCAATGCCCGTATCGGCAAAGTCACAGGTATTTATGTTGCCGACCTGACGGTCAACAGCCGGGGCGATTACGACATCGAGTTTCACATCAAAAATGACAAACTTGATGAGCGATTGCCTTTAAAAGATTTTCAGGTGGAGTGAAAAATGACCGTCAGAAAAATCTATCGAGCATTCATCGCATTCGCACTTTGCGGTTGTGTTTCAATAACTACCTTGGCGCAATCCTCAACCGCATCGCCGCTCAATATCCTTACTCTTGAAACCGCAACCGAGCAATTCCTCAAACGAAATCTTGCGCTTGAAGCGGCTCGCCTTGAAGTCGGCATTGCCGAAGCAGAAAGAGTAGCCGCGCGGTTGCGCCCACGCCCCGGTTTGACTGTCAGCGCGGAGAATTTGCCAATCTCCGGGCCGACTCCTGCCAACCAACTTCGGGAGACCGGACTAACTTTTACCCAACCGTTTGAAATCGGCAATCAACGCCGCCTGCGTTTGCAACTCGCCGAGCGCACGGTCGCGGTCGCCGAAGCGCAACTTGCCAGCGTGCTCAGCCAACGCCTTTTTGAATTAAAGCGCAGTTTTTATGAAGCGGTGCTGGCGCAAATTGTGCTCACCCTTGAACAAGAGAATCGTGACAATTTCACCGAACTCCTGCGCTTGACAACGGCTCGCTTTCAAGAGGGCGAGGTTTCGGAAAGCGAACTTATAAAGGTCAGGCTTGAGCGTATCAAATTCGATTCAACGCTTGCCAATGCAACGCTTGCTCTGCGGCAGGCAAAGATTCGACTGCTGGAGATATTAGGAGAGAGTGAGTTCGTGCGCACAGAGAATGCAGAAGTGCGCGGAGCATTAACTTTTCGTGAGGTCAGCCTTGACCTCACACAACTGCGCCAGGTTGCCTTGACCAACCGCGCCGATGTGAAGGTCTTTGAAGCAGAAGTTGCGCGCGCCGAATCTGCATTAAGTTTGGAACGTTCTCGTGGCAAAGGCGAAATCACGCCTTACATCGGTTATAAGCGCGTTGGCGTTGACAATACGCTTCTCGGCGGCGTCACCGTGCCGCTGCCTTTCGGCAATCGCAATCAAGGCGGCATCGCCCGTGCTGCGGCGGAAAAGGAGGTTGCCGAAGCCCATCTTAGGCTCACGCGAAACCGAACCCTTGCAGAGGTTGAATCCGCTTATCGCGCCTATGAAACTGCCCGCGACCAGGTGCGCGCATACGAGTCCGGCATTTTGAAACAAGCCGACGAATCACGCGATATAACTCTTTACGCTTATCGTGAAGGCGCTACGGAATTGATAACTCTGCTTGATGCGCAACGCACACGCGCAGAGGTACGCGCCAATTACTACAAAGCTTTGCTTGATTACTACGCCAGCCTCTTTCGACTGGAATTCACGACAGGAATGGAGATCATCAAATGACCACCAAAATTAGCGATGAGCCGCGCGCCGATGAGCGTCCTGAAGAGAATGTGAAGATGCCGAGAACCTACGGCATCAAACGTTGGATTCCAATTGTCATTGTTGGAATCCTTGCCATCGCTCTATTAAGCTTTTTCATTTTTCGCAACCGGTCAAATCAATCGGATGCGCCGGAAACTCCGCCAGCAACAACCGCCACCGGGACGGTGAAGTTTTTGATGGAGCAGCAATGGCTGATTCGTATGAAACTGGCGAAGGTCGAGAAGGTTAATGTGGCACGTCAAATCACTTCGACCGGTCGGGTCATTCCGGCAGCGAATCGACAGGCGCTCGTCTCGCCACCGGTGAGCGGAATCATCAAGGGCGGACAGTTGCCAAGAGTCGGGCAGCGGGTCACCCAAGGTCAAACCATCGCTGTCATCCAGCAAACCGCAACCTCTGCCGAACAAGCCCAGGTGCGCGCCAGCGCCGCTCAGGTCGAGGCGCAGAATGCCCAGGTCGCTGTCGAAAATGCCCGCCTCGAAGGAGAACGTCGCGCCGCCGAGGGTGAAGTCGAATCGGCTCGCGTCCGTCTGGAACTGGCTCAGAAAGAAGCTGAGCGAGCCAATCGGCTTTTTGAAAATAAGGCAGCATCACAAAGACAGGTACAAACCGCCGAAGCTGAACGCGATGTGGCGCAAGCGGCATACAATGCTGCCATTAAACGCCGCGATGCGCTCGCATCAGCTAAACCAGTGATGCCCGGAAAGGTGAACGTCGGTAGCGCCAATTCAAGCTATAGTGTGCGTGCGCCATTAAGCGGCTATGTGACCAAAGTCAATAAAGCGATGGGCGAGCAGGTCGCAACCGGTGAAGCTATCATAGAGGTCAGTAACCTCGATGTAGTGTGGATTGAAGCGCCAATCTTTGAACTTGATTTAAGAAGGCTGGGCAATTATGCCTCAGCTACGTTTACAACCGCCGCTTATCCCGACCAGGAGTTTACCGGCAAGGTGCTCGACGTTGGCGCGGTGATTGATGAACAGACTCGCGCGGCAACGGTTATCTTTGAAGTTCCGAATGCCAGTCGTGCCTTACGCATCGGGATGCAGGCAAACGTGCGCCTTGATGCCGGTGAATCGGTGGATGCGATGATGATTCCCAGGGAAGCCGTGCTTGAACACGAGGGCAAACAGATTGTCTATGTGCTGCTATCCGGCGAAGAATTTCAACGCCGCGAAGTGACCCTCGGCGATGAATACGGAGACCGTGTTGCGGTGCTTTCAGGATTGAAAGCCGATGAGCGGGTCGTCACTCAAGGCGCGCTGCAACTCAAATTGCAGGAACTCAGACCGGCAGACGCGGGCGCACACACCCACGAAACTTAATTCAGGTGATATATGGAAAAATGGTTCGGGTATGCGGTTCTCGCTGCCGTGCTCTATGGACTACATCAAGTTTTTACCAAACTTGCTTCAGCTCGCATTGGCGACGGCGTAGGCGGTTTTGTAGTGGAGGCTGTGGCAATGTTGACCATCGCCCTTTATTTAGTCTGGCAGTGGTTTTTCGGCGAGTGGAAACAAACCGTCACCGGTTCTGGAATAGCCTATTCAATGCTTACCGGAATTTGCGTCGGTGCAGGAACCATTGCGTTTTTTCTGCTGTTTCAAAAGGGCGCGCCGCTTTCCATCGTTCCGACCGTTTTAGCTATCGGAGCAGCGTTGATGGCAATCATCGGACTTGCGCTTTTTAAGGAGCCATTCAGTTGGCAACGGGTTTTAGGCATTGCGCTTTCGTTGCTCGGTCTTTTTCTTTTGAGACAGTCATCAGATTGATAAACAACCCCATATTATGCTGAACAGAATTATTCAATGGTCTCTGCAAAATCGCCTGCTGGTGCTGGTCGCCGCAGTGGCGTTGTTGGTTTATGGCGGGATTGTCGCTTCTCAAGCTCACGTTGATGTCTTCCCGGATTTGACTGCGCCAACGGTAACGGTACTGACGGAAGCGCATGGACTAGCGCCCGAAGAGGTTGAATCGTTAATTACCTTACCGATTGAATCGGCAATGAACGGCACAGCAGGCGTCTTTCGCGTGCGTTCCAACTCAGCCATTGGCATTTCCATCGTCTTCGTTGAATTTGAGTTTGGCACAGACATCTACCGCGCTCGCCAATTGGTCACTGAAAAACTTCAACAGGTGCGAATGCCGGCAGGAGTTTTGCCACCCACATTGGGACCCATCTCTTCGACGATGGGCGAAATCATGTTGATTTCAATGACCAGCAAACAAACCTCGGCAATGGAATTGCGCTCGCTTGCCGATTGGGTGGTGCGTCCGCGACTCTTGGGCGTCTCCGGCGTATCGCAGGTGATGATCATTGGCGGAGAGACCAAACAGTTTCAGGTTCTGGTCGATCCGGCGAAACTCGCGGACTATAAGCTGACGCTCGAAGAGGTAACAAAAGCCGTCGAAGCCTCGAACGCCAACGCATCGGGCGGCTTTCTTGAACGTCCCAATGAAGAGTTTTTGATTCGCGGTCGCGGTCGCATTTATTCTGTTGAAGACCTTGAAAATTCGGTTATCACAGTGCGTGAAGGTGCGCCGATTTTGATCAAACAGGTTGCCACGGTGCAATTGGGCGCGGCGCTCAAACGCGGCGACGGCAGTTTCAACGCCCAATCCGCTGTCGTTGCGACCATTCAGAAACAGCCGAATGCCAATACTCTTGAGTTGACCGAAAAGATCGAACAGTCACTTGCTGCCCTGAAAACCACGCTGCCGCCCGATGTCACCATAGACACCAAAGCCTTTCAGCAAGCCGACTTCATTAAACGAGCGGTTGGTAACGTACAGGAATCGCTCATCGAAGGCGGCATCATGGTCACGGTTATCCTCTTCCTGTTTTTATGGAATTTCCGCACCACATTCATCAGCCTGACAGCGATTCCCTTATCGCTGCTCACTGCCGTTCTGGCGATGAGTTATTTCGGTATCACCATCAACACCATGACGCTTGGCGGTTTAGCCATTGCCATCGGCGAGTTGGTTGATGACGCGATTGTCGATGTCGAGAATGTTTTTCGCCGACTTAAACAGAACAACCATTCACCAATGCCCGAACCAACGGTTAGTGTCATCTTCAAAGCATCCAGTGAAATCCGAAATTCGATTGTCTTTGCCACACTCATTATTGTGCTGGTCTTTCTGCCGCTCTTCAGCCTGGGCGGTTTTGAAGGACGCATGTTTGCGCCGCTCGCCTTTGCTTACATCATTTCGATTGTCGCTTCCTTAATTGTTGCGCTCACGGTCACCCCGGTGCTTTGTTACTTCATGCTCGGTCGCGCTGCGGTGTTGAAACATGAAAATGATTCCAGACTGGTCACCTGGCTCAAGGCGCGTTATGCGCGGACGTTGAACTGGACACTCAGGCATCCATATAAAATCATCGGCGCATCAGCGGTGATGTTACTTATTGCAGTCGTCCTCTTTCCATTGATGGGCAGAGAATTTCTTCCGCCATTCAACGAGGGCGCTTTAAACATTAACGCCAGCCTTCCTCCCGGCACTTCTTTGCAGGAATCAAACCGCATCGGAAATATCATTGAAACGGCGCTCCACGAAGTTCCCGAAATTATTTCAACAACCCGCCGCACGGGTCGCGCCGAACTTGATGAACATGCGGCGGGCGTCAACAGCAGCGAAATTGAGGTGGTTACTAAACAAGGCGACCGCCCGCATGCCGAGATGATGGAAGAGGTCAGACAGAAACTATCGCGAATCCCCGGCATCACGGCTGAAGTAGGACAGCCGATTTCCCACCGCATCGACCATCTGCTTTCAGGGACGCGCGCGCAAATCGCCATCAAACTTTTCGGTTCAGACCTCGCGACGCTACGTACCAAAGCCAACGAGGTGCGGGATGCGATGGCTGGCGTGGAAGGCATTGTTGACTTGTTAGTAGAGCCGCAAGTCGGTGTGCCGCAAGTGCAAATCAATATGAACCGGCAGGCAGCGGCGGCGGTTGGATTACGCGCCGAAGACTTAGCAGAATCTGTTGACGTGGCGTTCAACGGCGAAGCGGTTTCCCAAGTCCTGGAGGAACAGCGCACCTATGACGTTATTGTTCGCTTTAATGATTCGGCGCGCAGGTCTTTGGAATCCATCAGCCGCACCTTGATTGATACCCCAACTGGAACCAAAGTGCCTATCGGACAGGTTGCAGAGGTCAGGACAGACCAAGGTCCTAATACCATCAACCGCGAGAATGTGCAGCGCCGCATCATCATTCAAGCCAACGTCGCCGACCGGGATTTAGGCAGCGTGATTGCTGACGTGCGCGGGTCAATCAACGAGAAAGTTCAATTGCCGCAAGGTTATTTTGTGCAGTACGGCGGGCAGTTCGAGTCACAGGAGAAAGCTTCGCGGCAGATCACCTGGCTTTCTATGGTTGCCATCGCCGGGATATTTCTATTGCTTTACATTGCTTTGAAGTCAATGCGCTCGGCGTTATTGGTGATGGCGAATCTGCCGCTGGCGTTAATCGGTGGAGTGGTGATGGTTTTTCTTTCCGGCGGCACCTTGTCGGTGGCATCGCTTGTCGGGTTTATCACCCTCTTCGGTATTGCCACGCGCAACGGCATCATGCTGATCAGTCATTATAAACATCTGATGGAAGAAGAAGGCGTAAATTTCCGCGATGCGATTGTGCAAGGTTCGATGGAGCGATTAAGCCCGATTCTGATGACGGCTTTGGTCACTGGCGTCGGACTGATTCCACTTGCACTTGGCACGGGACAACCGGGCAAAGAGATTCAGCAGCCAATGGCGGTCGTCATTCTTGGTGGCATTGTGACATCAACCTTTCTCAATATGATTGTCATACCGGCGCTTTATCTAAAATTCGGGCGTGCCAAATCACGTTTAAAATCCGCAGAGTATCCTCGTGAAGAGGATTGGGTTTCAGCCAGCGATTAAATCGGCAACGATCAATTTCGTTTTTATACGAAGAGGCATAATCCACGACATCACAAAACTGAATGGCAAAAACAGAGGTGAAGATACCGATTTCGGGTGCGATTAAAAGTGGGACTTCGCGCAATCAATCCAAGGCTACATCCACAGCACTATTCCACTAAGAACGATTTGCCAATCTCTACATTTTTGTTTGAAATAGCTAGAGCAATATAAACGCCTGATTTGGTTGAGGACGCCATCCCTCACTGGCGGCGGATTTCGCCGAGGGTTTCGTCCAACCAGCTATTGACTACCGGCACGATGATTTCCAATGGCGGCGAATGCCCTGCATCATAAAGAAATTGCTTTTTCGGTTCGGCTAATAATTTAAACAGCGGCTCGATGTTTGACTTCAATGGATTGACCTCGTCATAACGCCCGTTCAATAAAAGCTTGGGAATGCGAATGTGCGATACGAAATTAACCGGACGCGCTTCCGCAATCCAGAGCGGGTTTCCGAGTGATAACCCACCAGCAACAAAGACTGCCACGCGATAACGATTTTCAACTGCCGTATAAATGTAACCTTCCTGGCTGCCCTGACTATAGCCGTAATAAGCCAGACGGCTCATATCAATATCATTTCTGGTGGCGAGATAATCCAACCCGCGACGCAAATCCGTTGCATTGCGCACCACTTCTTCGCGGCGTTTAACTGAAGCCCATCGCGGCGAAACATAATCCGGCGGATGTTCGCGCTCGATAAATCCTTTGAACACTACTGCCCAAACCGCGCGCCCCGATTTGATGAGCCAACTGACCTGCATCTCTACCGATTGCGGCAACGAATTATAACCGCCGTATACATCACCTGCCGGAACAAATTGAATCGCTTGAAATGGGCTTGAGGCGCTTTTCGGTAAATAGAGATAGGCGATTGCCCGTTCATCGCCGCCACCTCGAAAGGTTATCTTTTCGCGCCGCCATTCCGGGGTCTCTGTGACGTCGATGGTTTGCGAGTCGAGCGGCGCGGCGTCGTAGCGGTAATGGCTCAATAAAGATTGAAAGTATTCATCACTGCTCGGCGTGTATTGGGGAATCTGATTCACCGTATCAATGCGCAGAGTAAGCGGGTTCGGCTCATCCCCCGCAAGATTTTGCACACAACGAAATCCCAGTTTGTTTGAAGTATGAAAACCCGGAAAGACGCCAATATCCGTGAACAGATATAACAAATCCTGCCAGGAGCCGCCCGCGTAAGTAAATCCTTGCGGGGTTTGTGTCAAACACCATTCGCTGACATTGCCCGCCATTTGATAGCAACCGAACGGACTCATACTGAATTCAAAACTATCAACAGGAACGGTTCCGTTGCTATTGAAATTTGCATGACCTTCGACGGTTTCGCCAAACGCCACCTCTCCCCAGGGCAACACATAACCGCCGTAGTAGGTGAATAAACCATTGCGCGCCGCTTTTTCCCACTGAAATATATCGGGCAATTGTTTGCCGCGAAATGCCGCATAAGCTGCGGCTTCGTACCAGGTAATATCGGTGACCGGATGTTCGGCTTTGCCTTCGGGGAAATTTTGTCCCGTCCAACTGCGCGGACCCGGAAGCCCTGTGCGGTCGCGCAATTCTTGCATTGCCTCTTCCCAACTAATCGTTTTTCCGTCTTTGACAAACGGCGCTTGCCAGTATTCGCGTTTGAAATATCCGCCTGCGGTGATGAATTCTTTATATTCACGATTGGTGACTTCGTATCGGTCAATCAAAAAATCATTCAACTTTACTGAGGATTCGGTCAGTCGCGTCCGGCTCACCAGTTTGTACGCCCCACCCGGAACCGATGCCATGCGGTCGCTTACTTTATCGCTTTCAATCAATTTAATCTGGTAATTACTGGGCGCATCCGGCGGAACCCAGGTATTGCCCGCCAGCGTCAACAGGTTCGAGATGCTGCGTTCGGCTGCGGCGTAGCCCGCTTTTTCCAAAGCTAAAATATATTCGCCGCGCGCGATTTGCAGGTCATTGATTGGCGTTGTGCCAATGAATTCACGCGGCGCAGATTGATAACCGGGCGCGTTTTTGACAAATCGTTTGAGATAAACGCGCGCCCCCGCAGGTTCCGAGGTCACCGTCAGCGAATCGGCGATGACCGGCATCAGGCGTTTCAGCGTTGCCTCGTCAGGCAGATATTTTTGCGCTTCAATGGCAAGCTGGTAAGCCGCAAAATAATTGCGCTCCCCCGCCAATTTCTCGATTTGCGGGATGGCATTTTTAGCCCAACTCACATTCACTCTGGCGCGGACAATCATCGCTGAAATAATCAACAGACTCATCATCATCAGCGCAATCAATCCGACTTGCAATTTGCCGCGCGGCGTAGCGGTTGCCACCAGAAAATATTTTTTGAGTCGTTTATGCAGTGGTTGCCTATAAAACGAACCGGACACATCCGCCAAAGTGATGGCGTTATACAAACTGTCGGTTTGCGAAATCAGGCTGCGCAAATCATTCAACAATTCGGCGATGACGTCGTAGCGTTTCTCGCGCTCTTTAATCAACGCGCGGTCAATGATTGACGCCAATTCCGCAGGGGCTTCGGGATGCAGCGATTTGACAGGTGTATGCGGCGTGTTAATGATCGCATTCATGGTTTCGGGTTGCGATTTGCCATCGAAAGGTTTGCGTCCCGTCGCCATTTCATAAAGCACAACGCCAAATGAAAAAATATCGCTGCGTTGGTCGGCAGATTCACCACGCGCCTGTTCGGGAGACATATAGGCAGGCGTGCCAAGCACCGCGCCTTGTCTGGTAATATCCGTCGGTTCGTCGGAGTTGCTGCCCGGTTCGCGAATCACCGATTTTGCCAATCCGAAATCGAGCACTTTAACGATTCCCTGTTCGTTGACCATGACATTGCCCGGCTTGATGTCCCGATGAATGATGCCGCGTTCATGCGCCGTCCTTAATGCGCCGCCGATTTGCAGGGCAATCGAAAGCAGAACTTTCAATTCCAACGGTTTGTTGTTGATGAATGATTTCAGGGTTTCGCCTTCGGCGTATTGCATCACGATAAAAATAAATTCGGCGGTTTCCTTAATTTCATGAATGGCGCAAACATTGGGATGGTCAAGCGACGAAGCAAGCCGCGCTTCGCGAAGAAAGCGACGGCGAGCGCGGTCGTCCGTCACCAGTTCTTCGGATAGAAATTTCAATACCACACGCCTTTTGAGTCGCAGGTCTTCGGCGAGATAGACCACGCCGCCGCCGCCTTGTCCGAGCTTTTGAATGATTTCGTAATTGAAAGCCTGAGCCACCGCTTCTCTGGTCTGTGGCGTCTGTCGTTCAGGGGTCGGCTCTGAGGCGATGGCGACGGTTTCCGGTTTGGTTTCGACTTTAACCTCTGCGATGAACCGATAGCCGCGTTTCGGAAGAGTTTCGATGTAAAGCGGGGTGCTGGCATCATCGCCAATGGCGCGGCGAATCTCTTTGATGGCGCGTGTAAGGGCGTTATCGGTAACGAAGGCATCTTTCCAGACATTTTCAAACAGCGTCGCTTTATCGCAAACTCGCCCGCGATTTTCCAACAAAAAAAGCAACAGGTCGAAGGCTCGCGGTTCCAGGGTGCGCACCTCATCGCCTTTCAAAAGACGAAAGGTCAGAGCATCTACCAGCACATCATCAAAGCGGTAGGAAACCAATTTTTTTTCTTCGGGAGTCGGCAAATTACCTCGCGGTTGCGGTAAGTTCAATTAAAACAGTAAATCATCATGATTCCATCATCGCTTCATCATTACTTGAAAAACGGGTTTGATTATATTCACAGACGTCGGGCACAGCAAAGCCCGCGCAAAAAGCGAAATTGAAAAATTAACCAATCGCTTTTTAAACGCGAAGAGGCAAATCACTCAATATGAATTTAATTTCGCGTCTTGAGCGACTCGGCTGATGAATCAAGCGGCTCAAGACGCATCAATTAAACCAGGAGAATAGTAATGACCTTGCAAAGAATCTTTTCAACCCGATTTATCTCAACCCTGTTTATCGTAACCATCTTGTTAATGGCGACCGGCGCGGCTCAAGCGCAAAACAACGGCTCCGGCGAATGGAAGAAACGCATCTTCGAGCGAGTGGCGAGTGGCGTTCGCCCGCAACCCGCCAATGAAGACACCACCATTGATGAAACTGCCCGGGTTGATGCAAGTAACAAAACCGGCGTGACCACGGTGACCAAAAGCAATGCCTTAATCGGCGCGTGGGATTTGACCTTGACCTTCAGCGATAATTCGCAGGTGAAATCCACGTTGAGCGTTTTCCCCGGACGCACGGAAGGTGAGGGAACAATCATTCACGCCGCCGAAGCCTCGCTGCTGCTGCCAAGCCCGACAACTCCCGAACAAGGTGCCTGGCAATACGTCGGCGGGCAACAGTTCATTGCTTCCTATTTTGGCTTTGCCGTTAATGAGACCTTTGAACAGCCGTTTGGCAAAATCGGTTTCCGCCAAGCCATCACTATGGATGCCGGTCTGGAGAGTTTCACCGGTCGCGCCACCTTTCAGGTAATTGATACCACCGGGCAGGTGCTCTTTTCCGATAACGTGACGATTCGCGGCGTTCGTCAACGCGCCGTCGCGCCCTAACTCACAAGTTGCTTCATGTGTTTCGGCTTGGTGCCAAACACTTTTTAATGATGAGCCTTTCTCCCCTTCGCTCAATCCTGTGTGTTGGCGCGAAGGTAAAAGGCTCATCTTTTTTTTCGCAAGCGCAATCGCCAGCCGCCCAATCCGCCTTATCCGCCTTATCCGAGGATAAAACTTGTTCTTGCAGCAAACCGACTTTCTCTTGATGAATACTCGAATGACCCTCATGCCAATCCACTTCTCAATTCGTTGAACAATCAGCCGCCTTGCCAACGCGAACCTTGTTCTCCATAGTTAAAAACCTATGAGCATTGATATTGCACGAGTCAGACGCGATACGCCGGCTTGCCAATCCATCATTCATTTCAATAACGCCGGAGCCGCTTTGATGCCGCAACCGGTTGTGCAAGCCGTCATCGAACACCTCGAACGCGAAACGCGCATCGGCGCTTACGAAGCTTACACAGACCAACTCGACGCCATCGAACACACTTATGATGCGGTCGCCGCGTTACTCAATTGCCACCCGGATGAGGTGGCGATTATTGAAAACGCCACACGCGCCTGGGACATGGCGTTTTATGCGATTCCTTTTAAAGCCGGTGACCGCATCCTGACATCGGTTGCCGAATACGCCAGCAACTATATCGCCTATTTGCAGGTCGCCCGCAAAACCGGAGCCGTGGTTGAAGTCATACCCAATGACGATTACGGGCAAACCTCGGTTGAAGATTTGCGCGCGATGATGGACGAGCAAGTAAAACTCATTTCCATCACCCACGTTCCGACCAACGGCGGACTCGTCAACCCGGCTGCGGAAATCGGTAAAGTGGCGCGTGAAGCGAAGGTTTATTATCTTCTGGATGCCTGTCAATCGGCAGGACAGCTGGATTTGAATGTTGAGGAAATCGGTTGCGATATGCTTTCGGCTACCGGCAGAAAATATTTGCGCGGACCACGCGGCACAGGGTTTTTATATGTGCGCCGCCAACTGATCGAACAACTGGAGCCGCCGCTTCTCGATTTACATGCCGCCGAGTGGACATCATTGAATGAATTTAAAATCCGCGATGATGCCCGACGATTTGAAAACTGGGAATGCAATTTCGCGGGGAAAATCGGTCTGGGCGTAGCGATTGATTATGCCCGCGAACTCGGCATCGCGGCGATTGCCAAGCGGGTGAATCTGCTTGCCGAAACTTTGCGCCAAGGTTTGCGCGCCATACCCGGCGTTATGGTGACCGACCTTGGCGAAAGGCGTTCAGGTATCGTCACCTTCACCGTTGAAGGCAAAGACCCCAAAGAGTTGCGCGAACAACTGCGAGCCGAACATCAAATCAATGTCTGGTCATCGCCTGCCGAATATACCTTGATTGATATGCAGCAACGTGAGCTTGCCAGCGTCATTCGCGCTTCCGTGCATTATTACAACACCGAAACCGAGATTGAAAAATTCTGTGAAGTGCTCAAGGCTTGATTAACTGTTCGCGCCCATTTTTGTTGATGATTTTCAGAAAACTCCCGGTATCTTTTGCCAGCATATGAATGCCGGGTTGTTGCGCATCATCGGCAAGCATTAAACCTGAACCGTCCTGGTCAGCACCGAGTTTGACGCGAATGCGCCCCTGCGGGTCAGTCAGGCGAAAGACCGCCGATTCGGGATAGGTTTTGCCGTCGGCGGCTTTGACAGCGGGTTCAATGTTAATGCGGGCGCGAATCTTCCCGCGTTCATCAACGATTTCGAGTTTGCGACCGCGCAGCACAGGCGCGATGTCATCTGCCGCAACCGGGCGTAGATGAATCAAGTTGTAGGTCAACATCACCAGGTTGATGATGGTAAGCGCCATTGCCAGTTTTTGAATTTTCATTTCGTTCGCCTTTCAAACAATTTTTGAATACCCGATTTGGACGTCGTCAACCCGCGATTTCTTCCCTTTTATTTATCGGTCAAGTGGCGTTTGCCGTGAGCGCTAGTTTAATAATGTTCTGAATCAATAAGGCAATTTTTAACCGAGGTTGTTTATAACTACTTGAATTCGCCTTCACCATGTAGCGTTGAAAATGGTACATTGTCGAGTTAAATTTTTGTCCCGATAGAAAGACAGACACACCGAATGAAATTTAGAGTATTACATCACGACCATTGCTTTGACGGGTTTGCGTCGGCGGCGGTTTTCGCCAGATTCATCAAAGAAAAGATGCCCGATGCGGAAATCGGTTTTCGCGGATTATCGCATCAACCGAATCAGAAATTTATCGAAGAAGAAAATTTCGATGGCGACCAAAATGCCATCGTCGATTTCAAATATAGTCCGACCGATAAATTGACCTGGTGGTTTGACCACCACCAAAGCGCCTTTCTTTCCACCGCCGACGAAAGCCAGTACCGCAACCATACCTGGGAAACCAAATTCTATAATCCCGATTACAAATCCTGCACCAAATTTATTGCCGATACGCTCCACGAAAAATTCGCTTTCGATGCCAGCGATTTATCCGAACTCATCAAATGGGCGGACATCATCGACGGCGCGCAATACGAAACCGCAAAGGTCGCGGTCGAACTCAAAGAACCGGCGCTCAAAATTATGATGGTCGTCGAATCGAGCAATAATAAAGCCTTGATGCAGAAAATCATTCACGGAATGCAGCATCAGTCGCTTGATGCCATCGTTGCCGGTGAAGAATTTCAAAAAGAGTTTCAACCGTTGTTTGCCCGTCATCAACAGATGATTGATTTAATCAGCGAAGCCGCGCAGGTTGAACGCGGGGTGGTCTATTTTGATTTAAGCGCCCACGATGCGACGGGCTACAGCAAATTCATTCCCTATCATTTATTTCCCGAATGCGTTTATTCGGTGGGACTCAGTTTAACCCCGACGCGCTCGAAAGTGTCTGTAGGTTTTAATCCCTGGAGTCCCACACCGCGCCGCCACAATCTGGCTTCGATTTGTGAACGCTATAACGGCGGCGGTCACGCTGTGGTTGGCGCAATTTCCTATCGCACGGATGAAATTGACCGCGCGCGCGAAGTCGCGCTATCGATTGCCGAAGAATTGCGGACATAAATAATATTCCATAACCCGTTGAGCAAGTGGTCGCTGACCGCGAGGTTCTCAACCTGAGCAACGTATTTTGTCTATTTTCTTTTTTCAAAAATATAAGTTACTTCGAGAAAAACAAGCATGTTTGAAATTCAACAACTTGATCATCTGGTAATTCGTGTTCGCAATCTCGAAACGATGGTGCAGTTCTATTGCGAAGTCGTCGGATGCTCTATGGATAAACGCAATGAGGATTTGGGATTGGCGCATCTGCGCGCCGGCAAGTCGATGATTGACCTTATTTCAGTCGATGGCAAGTTGGGACTTGCGGGCGGCAAAGCGCCCGAAAATGAAGGGCACAACCTCGACCATCTCTGTTTGCGCATCGAGCCTTTCGATTTAGCATCGCTGCTCGCGCATTTGCAAAAACACCGTGTCGAAGCAAGCGCGCTTTATCATAATTACGGCGCGGAAGGTTACGGGCCATCGCTTTACATCCGCGACCCCGAAGGCAACACCATTGAATTCAAAGGCGCGCCCGACCCGCAAAGTGAAAATTAAAAATCCAATTTGAAAACCGTTATGCCGCAAACTCTATTTGAAAAAATCTGGAATGCTCACATCGTTGCACAGGAAGCAGACAAACCCGCGCTGCTTTACATTGATTGTCACCTGGTTCACGAAGTCACTTCGCCGCAAGCCTTCGAGGGGCTGCGCCTGAATGGTCGCAAAGTTCGCCGCACAGATTTAACCTATGCGACGGTTGACCACAACATCCCAACCACAGACAGGGCTTTGCCGATTCTCGACCCGATTGCCAAACAACAAATCAGCACACTCGAAGCGAACTGCAAAGAATTCGGCGTGCCGCTTTATGGACTTGATAGTCCCAACCAGGGCATTGTCCATGTCATCGGTCCTGAACTGGGCATCACCCAACCGGGAATGACGATTGTGTGTGGCGATTCGCACACCGCGACGCACGGCGCATTCGGGGCGCTGGCTTTCGGCATTGGAACCAGTGAAGTCGAACACGTCCTCGCCACCCAGTGCCTGACGCAAGCCAAACCGAAAACTTTTCGCATAAGTGTCAATGGCAAACTCGCTGACGGGGTATCGGCAAAAGACTTGATTTTATTCATCATTCGCACCATCGGCACGGATGGCGCAACCGGTCACGTTATCGAATACGCCGGTGAAACCATTCAAAATCTCACGATGGAAGAACGCATGACGGTTTGCAATATGTCCATCGAAGCGGGGGCGCGCGCCGGCATGATTGCGCCTGACGAAACGACTTTCGCCTATCTCGAAGGTCGCGAATTTGCGCCGAAAAATTTTTCCGAAGCGGTTGCTGAATGGCGGAAGTTACCGACCGATGAAGACGCGGTTTTTGATAAAGAACTTACGCTTGATGTAACCAACCTTGCGCCGCAAGTCAGTTGGGGAACCAGTCCCGGAATGGTGACAGATGTAACCGGCGCGGTTCCCGACCCTGAATCATTTGAAGATGAGAATATGCGCAAGGCATCGCGGCGCGCGCTTGAATACATGGGGCTTGAAGCCGGAATGCCCATCGCCTGGATTAACCTCGACCGCGTATTTATCGGTTCCTGCACCAATTCGCGTATTGAAGATTTGCGCGTTGCAGCACAAACCATTAAAGGCAAACGGGTGCATTCCAAGGTTCAGGCGATGGTAGTGCCGGGTTCGCAACGCATCAAAGCGGCAGCCGAACGCGAAGGTTTGGATAAAATTTTCAAAGATGCGGGATTCGACTGGCGCGAATCGGGTTGCAGCATGTGTCTTGGCATGAACCCCGATATTTTGAATCCCGGCGAACGTTGCGCTTCAACATCAAATCGCAATTTTGAAGGACGACAAGGGCGCGGCGGACGCACACACCTGGTCAGCCCTGCGATGGCGGCGGCAGCAGCCGTTGCCGGACGCTTTGTTGATGTCAGAAACTGGGAATAGTGAGTGGGGTTTGCAAAACGGCTAATGATTTATGACGCTCGTAACCATGCCTGAATCAGCTTTTAAATTACCGGGCACTGAGGGAATCAAATACGCCGGGTCAAAAAAGCGCCTATTGCCTTATATTTTGCAACTGGCAGAAACGGTCAAAGCGCGCAGCGTTTTTGATGGGTTTGCGGGAACCACTCGCGTATCGCAGGCGTTTGCCAAACTCGGTTATCAGGTCGCGGCGAATGACATTGCAGTCTGGTCAAAAGTATTTGGTTTTTGTTATCTCAAAAATCAAAAACCGGCGACGTACTATCAAAAACTGATTGACCATTTGAATGCGCTGCCGCCGCGAGACGGCTGGTTTACCCAGCATTATGGCGGGTCATCGAATGGCGGGGCTTCGACGAATGCCGATGGCTTGAAAAAACCTTTTCAGATTCATAACACACAAAAGCTCGATGCGATTCGCGAAGAGATTGATAATTTAAAATTAGACGAAATCGAAACTGCGGTGTTGCTCACGAGTTTGATGCTGGCGCTCGATGAAGTCGATAGCACCCTTGGACATTTCGCTTCTTACTTGAATGCGTGGTCGCCGCGTTCGTTTGGCACATTGAAACTGCGGGTTCCGCTACTCATTCACTCAAGCATTGAACATCAGGTGTATCAAGGCGATATTTTCGATGCGCTCGAAAAAGTTGAAACCGATTTAGCCTATTTCGATCCGCCTTATGGCTCGAATAATGAAAAGATGCCGCCGTCAAGAATTCGCTATGCAGCCTATTATCACTTGTGGACGACCATCTGCTTGAATGACCGCCCGGAGCTTTTCGGCAAAGTCAAACGGCGCAGCGATTCATCCGATGTAATCGCCGGTTCGGTCTTTGAAGATTTTCGCAAAAGCGAGAACGGAAATTTTATTGTCGTTGAAGCGATAGAGCGAATGCTTCGCCAGTGCAAGGCGCGTCATATTATTTTGTCGTACAGTTCGGGGGGCAGAGCCACTGCCGAAGCTTTGCATGACATTCTTTCCTATCTAGGCAAGATACTGGAATTCGTTAAAGTCGATTATCGTCGCAATGTGATGGCGCGGATGCGTTGGACAAATGAATGGATTCGCGAAGACGAAAAAGAAAATTACGAGTATTTGTTTTTATTGAAAAAATAGTATGAAACCATTTACCAAACACACGGGAATCGTGGCGGCGCTTGACCGCGTACACGTAGACACAGACCAGATTATTCCCAAGCAATTTCTCAAACGCATCGAACGGACGGGCTTCGGTGAGTTTCTGTTTTTCGATTGGCGTTTCAACGAAGACGGTTCGCCGAAAGAGGATTTCGAGTTGAATCAACCGCGTTTTCACGGCGCGACCATTCTGGTGGCGCGCACCAATTTCGGGTGCGGTTCGTCGCGTGAACATGCGCCGTGGGCTTTGCAGGATTACGGCTTTCGCGTCATCATCGCGCCATCGTTTGCGGATATTTTTTACAACAACTGTCTGCAAAACGGACTGCTGCCGGTACGCCTCACGGAAGATGAAGTTGAACAGATTTTTCAACGGATCAATCGAATCGCTGGCTATCAACTGACGGTGGATTTGGAAAAGCAGACGGTATCGGATACCGAAGGGTTGAATTGCCACTTTGCAGTTGAGGCCTTTCGCCGCGACTGTTTATTAAAGGGCTTGGATGACATCGGACTCACGTTGCAGCAGGAAGATAAAATTCTCGCCTTTGAAAATCGCTGCGCGCAAAAATGATTTAGGCTTTTCAATTGTCAAGCGATTTTCAAATATCAGGCGTGCTGCAATCCGTCGAATGGCTGTGTTAGGCTTAATCGGTGAGTGAAAATTATGCAAGCTTTGGAGGTCATTATGAATGCAACATCCGCTGATAATCCGCAACGCTACGTGCAACCGCCGGTTACGCAACTGGCGGAAAACGGTTCGCCGGTTTTCGGCGTTGAATTGAATGCGGATGAAGAGGTCATCTGGTTTTGGACGCACTATCCCAATGGTCAAAGCGTAGTGACCGGCTATGAAATTCGCAAAAAAACCGAGGCAATAATTTCATAAAATTTTTAAGAGGACGATTAAATGTTTGATAATCAAAAGTCCATCATCGTGGTTTCCGGGCTTCCGCGTTCGGGAACTTCGATGATGATGAAGATGCTCGTAGAAGGCGGTCTTGAAGCCGTAACCGATAATCTGAGAACCGCCGATGAAGACAATCCCAAAGGCTATTACGAACTCGAAAAGGTTAAACAACTCGACAAAGACAATTCCTGGGTCAGCGAATGTCAGGGCAAGGTCATCAAAGTGATTTCCATGCTCTTGAAACCTTTGCCGAAAGATTACCATTACAAAATTATTTTCATGCGCCGCAAGATGGAAGAGATACTCGCATCGCAGCGACAGATGCTCATACGACGCGGACAACCGACCGATACCATCGCCGATGATAAAATGGCGGCGATGTTCAACAAACATTTGCAGGACATCGAAAACTTTATTGCGAGTCAACCAAATATGGCTTGCCTCTATATCAGTTACAACGACACGCTCGAAACCCCTGCGGCAAACATCGAACGGGTAAATGAGTTTTTCAATGGGCAACTAAATAGTCAGGCGATGCTTGCCGTTGTTGACCACGCTTTACACCGCCAAAGACGCTAAAGATTTTATCAGGCGGCAACCTGCTTTAATCCGAAAAGCGGCTTTGCCATCACAAAATGCCAATCGCCCGGAGTTATTCAAAGAATCTTTGGGCAACTCCGGGCGATTCCCCTTTGAAAATCTTCCTTAAATTAAAACTATTCGACGCTAAATTTTTATAGAGATTTAAGATTTATTTAACATATGTTAAATTGACGCTCTACAAGATGCTCCCTAGAATCAAGCGTCTTTGCGAAATCTAAATTGATTTAAAAAGAGGAAATATGGGATTTCGATTCATTCCAAGAGAAGAAAAATATTTTTTATGGCTGCACGAAATGGCTTCAAAAGTAAACGATGGTGCCAGCCTTTTTGTAAAACTATTCCAGGATTATGACAATCGGGTGAAATATGCCGAACAGATTAAAAGTGTAGAGGTAGCCTGCGATGAAATCGCCGCCACCATCACCCAGAAACTCAACACCAGTTTCATCACTCCGCTTGATCGCGAGGATATTTTCCTGCTGGTTAAAGAGTTGGATGATGTCATTGATTTAATCAACGAACTGGCAAGAAACCTCGATATTTACGATATTCCCCAACCGAAAAACAATGTCCCTGAAATTGCCGGACTATTGGGAAAAGCCACTACAGAACTTGCCCATGCTTTTGCGCAATTGGAAAAACATGAATTGATGACCAGGCATTTGCGAGCCATTTATGACCTTGAAAAACAGGGCGATTCACTTTACAACGATTCCATTCGCGCTCTCTTCAGAGAAGAAAAAGACCCGATTTCGATCATCAAGTGGAAAGCCATCTATGAAGAATTGGAAAACTCGCTCGACCGTTGCAAAGATGTAGCCGAAGCGCTCGAAGCCGTTGTGGTTAAAAATAAATAGTCGGCAGTCGGTAGCCAGCAACCGGTAGCCAGGCTGATTAGTCAGCAAGTGAAGTCAGCTAATCAAGAAATTCAAAACCGGCTACTGCTGACTGACTACCGGCTACCGGACTGAGGAGGTTCACGCCTATGTCGGCGTTGATGGTCTTTGTTGTTGTTATCATACTGGTTGCTCTCATATTCGATTACGTCAACGGATTTCATGATGCAGCGAATTCCATTGCCACAGTGGTCTCGACGCGCGTGCTGTCGCCGGGCGCGGCGGTCATCTGGGCAGCATTTTTCAATTTCATCGCCTTTGCCATATTCGGAACCAAAGTCGCTTCAACCATCGGCAAAGGCATGCTCAATATTCAACTGATCGGCGAAAACTGGCGTTTATGGGCGATATTTTGCGGGGTATTGGGCGCAGTTATCTGGAATCTCATTACCTGGTATTACGGGTTGCCTTCGAGTTCGTCGCACGCCTTGATTGGCGGGCTGGCAGGCTCTGCGGTTGCGGCGCATGGTGGCTTCGATGGATTGTTCGTTAAGGAAGGGTGGGTTAAGACTCTCTCCTTCATCGTCATTTCGCCGCTGGTCGGGATGCTGCTTGGACTTTTATTAATGGTCGCCTTGCTTTGGATTTTCCGCAACAAAGCCCCTGAGCGCGTCGATAAATTATTCCGCAGACTACAACTGCTCTCCGCTGCTTTATTCAGCCTCGGTCACGGCGGCAATGACGCGCAAAAAACTATGGGCATCATTGCGGCAGTTCTGGTTTATGCCAATATTGATCCCAACGCGACGAAAGAAGTGCCGATCTGGGTGGTGTTGAGTTGCCATGCAGCCATCGGGCTTGGCACATTGTCAGGTGGTTGGCGCATCGTTCATACAATGGGAGCACGCATTACCAAGCTTCGTCCGATTGGTGGCGTTGCCGCCGAAACCGCAGGCGCGATTGCGATTGCCGCATCGACTTATGGCGGCATCCCCGTAAGTACCACGCATACGATTACCGGCGCGATTGCCGGTGTCGGCACTTCCAAACGTCTATCGGCAGTTCGCTGGGGCGTAGCGCGGTCGGTCATCTGGGCGTGGGTGCTGACGATCCCGATGTCTGCGCTGATTGCCGCCTTGTCATTTTATGTCGTGAAGCTGGTATCCGGTTTCCTGCATTAGAGCGATTTGCAATCAATTGTAAGGGCAGGGACAAGCCCTGCCTACATTACTCCTTACCTTCATTCGCAAACCGCTATAGTAATCGTCGGTTGGCGGTATAGCCGCCAGCAGTTTGATAATCTGTCATTGCGCGGCGGTATTGACCAATGGCTCAACACTTTTACGCCGCAGTCAATCTATTATCTCAACACCTTAAAAGCATCAGATTGCGTCTATTGATGAGATTTATTTCCCGAAAGCGGTGACATCAAAAACGTAAGCGATTTGATTGCCGGTAAGCACAAATAATTTTTTCCCGTCGGCGCTGAATGCGGTGAGCGACAGCGGACTTGAAAAATTTAACTGGTCGCGTTTTTCCATCGTCGCTAAATCATATAACGACAATTGCCCTTCTTGGTTTTCCACACATAACAGCCCTGCGGCTTTGCTCAATGTCGCGCGTCCGCCAAACACCTTGCCTTTCTGCTCGTTTGCCGAAAGCGAATAGACCAAAACCCGATTCTGGCTATCGGAAATCACCACCCAATCCTGCGCCGCAAAAACATTGGTGATGCGGAATGAACCTTTGCCGGTTTCAATCAACAATCGCCCTTTCACATCACCGGTTTTCGCATCCAGAATTTGCAGAAAGTAATCGCCCTCTTTCTCTTTCATGGCGTCGGCTTTCTTTTCCAATTCGGCATCCTTTTTAATTTCGTCCTGAGCGAACTTCGTAGAGGTTGCCCAGGATAAAACCATCATCTCTTCACGCCCATTCACCCAGACCGTCGGCGCTTCTTTGGGAAATGGCTTCGACCACATCAGCGAATAATTTTTCGCATTGTGCATCTCCAAAATTATATCTCTGCCGAATTCCCCATCTTTCTTCGCGGGTTTTGTAACCAACAGATAGTTGCCGTATTGCCGGACGCGGTCTTCTTCAAGCTTGGAAACCACGTCGGCATTGCGCGACAGCAAATTCAAACGCCCGATTTGACGCGGGTCCTGGGCGTTTTTGGGGAAATCCGCATAGAAATCGTTGGCTTCGCCAAAATGTCCGCCGCGAAAGCCGCGCACATGAAAAACCCGTTCGCCTTTTTGTAAATCCCAGATTGCTCCGCGCGCGCGTTCGGAAACCGCGACCCAGTTGAAATCCTGCGAAATGGCTTCGGCGCGCAACCTGCCCAATTGATTGGGCGGCAACACGACTTTGGTGCGCAAATCGCTTTTATCAACCCCGTATAATCCGACTTCGCCATTCACCCGTTCCGACAAAAAGACATCGTCATAAATATCAATTGCCGCGCTTTTACTGCCGAGAAAGAATTTTTTAGTTGCCAGATTCATTACCCCGACGGCATATTGCGCCGCAGGTCGGGCAATCAAATAATTGCCTTTGGTTGCCACCGCAAATTTTGAATTAAACATCGGGAATTGACCGAGCGGAATCTGCTCAACCGTTTCACAAGATGGCAACATCATCAACGGCGATTTATTCGGTTCTTCGCGGTTGTACCCCATGAGCCGGTCAACGCCGACGAAGGCAAACCCGTTGGCAATGATCTTTTTCACATTGCCTTTCAATGACAACGCCGTTTTGTTTTGTAAATCAAAAATCATCGCTGCATTTTCGGTACTCAAACCGCCGAGGGCATTGAAATTGGTGCTGCGTTGCCCGGCGGCAAAGTAATGCCCGTCAGCAGAAAATCCCATGTTGATCCAATCCAAATCACTGACTTCATTATCATCCCGGCTGAAAATTTCAATCAGTCGCAAAATCAACATGTCAAAAATGCTTGGGGTGTAAAAAGATTTTTTCTGAAATACCGGCGCGCCGCTCGCCACATCGTAAAGGCTCAAGGTTAATTCGGCGTCCAGACATGCCAACGTCCTGCCATCGGGCGACAGCAAACTCTGCAATGCGCCTTTGCGAATGAACAGTTCATGCGCCTCTTTTAATTTCTGTTCGGCAATACTCCACAGCTCAACGCGCAGGTCAGTGTTATGAAAAACGATGTGTTGCGAATCGGGAGTAAATTGTGCCGGTTCGGCTTCCGGCGCGCGTATGCGAAATAATGCGGTGAGCGGTTCGCGGGTCAACACATTGATGCCCGAATCATCCTGCGCCAGAATGTATTTGCCATCCGGGCTGAAACGCAGATGATTGGTTTCGCCTCTGAGCGGCGGATTCAAAACGGTTTTGGACAGAACCGCATGGAGATTTTCTTTTTTGCCGATGCCGGTGTAGTTGATAACTGCGGTTTGCCATTTTTGAAATTCGTCGGCTTTTCCTGCGCTTCGCGTTTCGATGCACGAAGCAGGCAGCGTCGCCAAACCTTTCATAATTTCGCGCAGCCGTTTTTCTTCGGGTTTGGTGGTGCCAAAAAGGTTCGAGAAAAAGCCGCCGGTCTTGCCTTTGGTTTCGGCAAACCGATCCCAGAATGTCGCAAAGGCTTGCGGGTTATAACCGGCGCTGGCTAATGCGAAAAGCCCGATTTGATCGGCAACAATCTGTTCTTCATCTTTGCCGCCGCGCCCGAAAACTTCGGGTTTGCGCCCGTAATTTTCAACCAGTTGATTGTACTTCTCAAAAATATCTTTGCGGTCGGTGACTTGTCTGACGCCCAGCACTTCCCGAAAGAGTCGCGTCATATCGATGCCGTGTTGACGCGCCAGCAGATGCCCGATTTCATGCGCGAGCACCCCCGCCACTTCATCTTCATTTTGCGCGAAGGCAATTAACTTGCGCGACACATAGATGCGACCGCCGGGCAGCACGAAGGCATTGGCTTCGGGAAGTTCAACCAAAAAGAATTGAAAGCGCAGATTATTCGGCGGCAGGTGTTTGACGAGGCGTTCACCAATGCGTTTGAGCGTGCCAGTCACTTCATCATCATCAATGATGCGAAAATCGCGTTGCAGGTGTTCGGCAATCGCATCGCCCAAATCAACTTCCTGCGGTTCGGAAAAGATGTTGGTTTGTTGCGAATTGGTCAGTAAGGTTGGCGGTTTGCAGGGTTGTTGCGCATGAAGCGGCAGACAAAATGCCGCGAGCACAAACAAAAGACAGAGCGATAATCTGAAGTTCCACATCGGCTGGGTAATTCCTTTCAAAATATAAAAGCGCATTTATTAAAGTTGTTTCCGGCAGTGTGATTATCTTAGCGGATTCGGATGATTTTTCAACCGGCAAGATTAAAGATTTTTTACCAACCACTCAATCGCCTCAGCGAAAATGGCAATCGTACAATACCGGTATTAACTCCATCGCAATGATTGCGAGAAAAAATAACCGGCTCAAAAAAATTTTATTAAATACAGTCCCGGCTAATTCGCTGCGGTGGATTTCTTAACCCCAACTTCTAAGCCTGCGCCGTGTTCAAAGAGATTGGGAATACTTACGGGCAAATGTCCTTTGATCGCGGTTTCACCAAACAATGCGCGGGCAGCGGCGATTTGCACATTCTCTTCGATGGCATAGGTCACCAGATAGACCGGCGCATTGGGAAACTGGCGAATCAAATAAGGGCTGCCGAAGGCGATGACCGCAACCGGTTTCGCGAGGTCAATCATGCGGCGCACGAAATGTGCCTGAGTTTCCGGGAGCGCCACCGTACCTTTGGAAGCCGCGCGTTTAACGAAAGGCGCAATGATGACATTTTCAGCCTTCATCGCTTCGTCGATTGCAACGCGATATTCATCGGCGGTTGCGCGTGGGTCGAGGCGAATGATTTTGGCGCGGTTGCTGCGCTGTTGAATTTGCGGGATAAAGGCGCGACCCTCTTCTACATCATCGTCTGCGGCAAGCACAACGAAAAGGGTTCGATTGGCGCTTTCAATATCAAGCGGCAACATCTGATTTTTATTTCTCAGCACCGTCATCGACATTTCGGTGATACGGGTGGCTTGCTGCACATTTTCCGGTCGTTCAACCAGACGATTGACCGCCGCTAAATCAACGAAGCGTTGTTTTGCAAGTCCGAGTTTATATTTCGCTTTGAGCAACCGGCGCACCGATTCATTGATGCGCGCTTCTGTGATGTCGCCGTTTTTCACCGCCGCTTCGATGGCATCAATCGCGGCTTTCGGGTCTGGCGGCATCAACGCGACATCTGCGCCCGCTTTGATTGCCTGCACGGCTGCCGCGCCATTTGGAAAACCTTTAACGATTGCGCCCATTCCCAAAGCATCAGTGACGATGATGCCTTGAAAATTCAAATCGCGTCTCAGCAGTTCGCTTGAAAGTTTCGGCGAAAGGGTCGCGGGCATTTCGTCACCGGCAACGCGCGGCAAAGCGATGTGCGCGACCATAATCGAATCGACACCGGCAGCGATTGCCGAACGAAAAGGCGCAAGTTCTACCAAATCCAGCCGCGCGCGGTCGGCGTTGATGGTCGGCAATCCGATATGCGAATCGGTCGCCGTATCGCCATGCCCTGGAAAATGTTTGGCGGTCGAAAGCGCGCCGCCATCGCGCGCGCCTCGCGTGAAAGCGGCGACGAATTCCGCAACCCGTTTCGGGTCTTCGCCAAAACTGCGAATGTTGATGACCGGATTATCGGCATTGTTATTGATGTCGGCGACCGGCGCGTAAAGCCAATTCACGCCGATGGCGCGCATCTCCTGGGCGACGATTTTTCCCTGGGTGTAGGCGGCATTCGGGTCGCCGGTTGCGGCGACGCCCATCGCGGTTGTAAACGGCGTGCCGTTGCGACTGCGCATTCTGAGTCCTCGTTCCATATCCGAAGAGATAAGCAGAGGAATTTTTGCCAGGCGTTGAAATTCATTGGTCATTGCAGCGATTTCGTTGACGCTGCCCCAACTGACGATGATGCCGCCAACTTTATTTTCAACAATCTGTTTTTGAATTTCCTGGAATCGTTCGCCGCTGGTGTTGGCAAATTCACTGACCGCAGAGACCACAATCATCTGTCCGATGCGTTCGCGCAAGGAGAGCGATTTCAAAGTGCGCTCGACCCATTTCGCTTCATCGGAATTTGCCTGAGTCGTGGTTTGCGAATCGAAAAGCGGTAAAAAAATGAAGACGGCTAAAAAAAAGATAAACGTCCGGTTGAATAAAATTCGTAATTTCAGGTTTCTCATGTTCAACTCTCCTGACCATCAGTGAATTTGCGTCGTTTCATTTTAGCAAAGCATCGCCGCTCATAAAGTCAGCCTGTCGCAAAAATATTTTTTTTAAATTTGTGGAACTATATAGCCGCCTCAAGGACATCACCGATGTACACGAAGACACCATACAGTGGAAATAAAATAAATGAATTTAAATCCTGACAAGCGTCCCAGCTCAGACTGGTTCAAACAAAGGAGAGGAAATGGTAGACAAATTATTCAAAATCATGCTCAGTATCGCGCTGGCAGTTCTTTTTAATGTCGCAATTCAACCTGACAGTTTTTCCCAAGCCCCTCAGGGTCGTCGCGGCAGCCCGCCCAATTTCGACCCGGCAAAACAGCTTGCCGGTAAAGTCGTAGAAATCAGCGGCAACACATTTAAAGTAAAAAACCGTGAAGACGAAGAACTGACGTTCACCGTCACCGACAAAACGGTTTATGCATACAATCGTGAAGCGGCGACGCTCTCCGCGTTCAAAACAGATGATTTCGTAATGGCACTCGGCGCGCGCGATGCCAACGGACAATTCGTGGCTGAAAGAGTAATGGGTGGCGACCGTCCCCCGATGGGACCTCCAGGCGGTCGCGGCGGACGGTTCAATGGTGTTGGCGGCGAAGTCACCGCCATTGATGCGGCAACCGGAACCATCACCGTCAAAAATTTTCAAGGCGATAGTCAGACCATACTGGTCACTGCCCAGACGACATTCAATCGCAATCGTCAAAGCGCGACTTTAGCCGATTTCAAAGTCGGCGACCATGCGCGAGCCGAAGGCGCGAAAAACGACAGCGGTCAATTTGTCGCCACGCGCATTTTCGGCGGCGACCAGAAGCCGGGCAAATAGTTTTCCTGCTTGTCTCTTCTCCACATAGGGGAATCCGGGCTTCTTGCAAAAGCAGGTTTGCGAAGTGCCCTCGAAGGCTGGTCTTTTGCAAGAAGTCTATTTTTAAGGAAAACCGGAGCGATGAAATCGACAGTCACAATTTAAAGGAATTGGCGAGCGCCTCTTTGCTTGTTGCATCGGGAGACACACAAGCAATTTGTCGCTTGCCGATTATTTTTTGAAAATATCGGGACATTAATGGTCGCATCAAAAACCACAAACCAGCGCAACCAACCGGTAGAAGATGCGGCATTCGCGGGTGATGAAAATTCCGGTTCTTTGACAATTGACGGTAATACTTCGGGTGAAAACCCCACCGCTCAACAATTCCTCCTCATTGATGATTGGGTTAGGCGTTCTGTCGATGGGGATACGGAGGCTTTTGCATTACTGGTGCGCCATTTCAGCCAGAGAGTCTTCAACATTATCGGCAGTTTCTTTCGTCGGCGTGATGTGATCGAAGATGTGGCGCAAGAGGTTTTTACGCGGGTCTATTTTTCGCTCGGTACGTTTACCCGCGGACGGTCGTTTGACGCCTGGATTGCCAGAATCACCGTGAACGCCTGTTATAATCATTTTCGCTCTGAACGTCGCCATCAGGAAAAACGTGTGATGCCCTCAGCCGAAACCGAAAACGAATGGTACGAATTGCAGATGATTGAAGCGGCACACACACTTTTTTTAAGCGATGAACGACGACGCGAAGCAATCGATATTGCCGAACGCTTGCTTGCAAAACTCGAACCCGAAGATCGCCTGATTTTGATGCTCCTGGATAGAGACGGGCATTCCATTCAAGAGCTATCGGAGATTTTGGGTTGGGGCAAATCGAAAATCAAAACCCGCGCCTTTAGAGCGCGGCGAGTTTTGCGTTCATTGATGAAGCGGCTGTTGCTGAGCGCCGAAAACGCTCGCAAACGACAAGCGGCAAATTATTTTGAAACCATTGAAGAACAAATAACGACTAAGCACTGAGAGATAACAAGTGAGTTGCCAATTACAGATGAGCCGAACGCTTGAACACTTCACAGACGAAGAGCTATTGCCGCTGATGGCGACCGGCGACCTGGTGGCTTTCGAGATGATTTATGAACGACGGCAACCGAGCGTCTACCGCTTTGCCCTGCGCATGAGCGGCAGCGAAACGCTTGCCGAAGATGTGACGCAGGATGTCTTTATTGCCCTGATGCGCGATGCTTATCAATTTGACCCGACGCGCGGTTCGCTGTCCACCTATCTGTATGGCATCACCCGCAATCGCGTGTTGAAACGATTGGAGCGGGATAAAAATTTTGTCGCGATGCCCGATGATGACGAAGCGGACAGTGGTTCGATTGATGAACGCATGATTTGCCGACAAGACCCGCTTGCCGATTTCACCCGCAATCAGGTGATTGACGCGGTGAGGCAAGCTGTGCTCGCGCTGCCGACGCATTACCGCGAAGTCATCATTTTGTGCAATCTGCATGAGATGAATTATGAAGAAGCCGCCAGCATCATCGGCTGTGCGGTCGGAACCGTGCGTTCCAGATTATCGCGCGCCCGCGAATTGTTGATGAAAAAATTGCAGACAACTGCGGACATTGAAACCACGACCAGCAGTTCCATTCCTGCGAGGTACGTATTATGAACTGTAAAGAATTTCAAACGCTTGCCAGTGATCTGGCTGGTGGAAAAGTAATTGAAGCATCGCAATACAAACTCGCTTTGGCGCATAAAAATTCGTGCGCCCCCTGCGCGGCGCGTCTGGTGAACGAGCGTGCCTTAACACAGGCGTTGCAAGTGACGGCGAATGCTGAAACCGGGCAAGCTTCCGCTCACACCAAAGCTGCCTTGTTGAAAGCTTTCGCTGAACATACGCCGTCTTCACACGCGCCGCGCCCTATCACAACTGGCGATGACCTCAATTTGCATCGTACCTCTGCACCGGTTACTGCCCAGCCGAATAAGGTTTTGCAATTTCAGAGCGCAAAACCTAAACCGACTGGCGTTTCGCGTTGGCTCTGGATCGCCGCCGCCGCTGCCATCGTGGTTTTGCTCACCGTAGGCGCATTGAGCCTGTTACCGTTGCAGAGCAATGAACCCAAACAGGATGCACGCGCACCGGTTCAAAATCCGGTTGAACAGCCAACCAAAGAAAATGAGCAAAAAGCAATTGCGCCGGCTCCCGAAAATCAACCGCAGAAACAAGATCAAATTGCTGGTGGCAGCAATTCACCTCAACCTGAAAATAAAATTGCGCCGCGTCGGGATAGAGTGGTTGCCGGTACAACAAAACGTTCAGTCAAAGCGCCGAGTAGCAATGAAGTGACCACCGATTACATCCCGTTGACTTATGTCTCGGACGCCACGGCGATGGAAAGCGGTCATGTGGTGCGGATGATGGTGTCGCGTTCGACCTTGATTGCGATGGGGCTGCCGATGAATGTCGAACGTGACCGTGAAATGGTCAAAGCAGATGTCGTGGTAGGCGACGACGGGTTGGCGCGCGCCATTCGCTTTGTCTATTCCAGAACTCAAAACAGTGATGATTAGTTGAGAAAATATTGAAAACTCAACCATGAGGAAGTGAAGATGAGAACCTGTATAACCCAAATAATCAAACTCACCATCGTGCTCACGTTTTTGCTTGGCGGTATCAATGCTTTCGCGCAAGGTCGTCCGCATCCGGGTGGACCGCCGCCGGGGGGCGGACCGCCCCCGGATGGCAGACCGCCATTTGAGCAAGGCAGACGCGGCGAGCGCGACGGACGCAGAGAACGCCCGCCATTTCAAAACGGCATGGGCAGCAACTTCCTCTCTTCGGAGATGCGCTTTGGTGAAAAGACCGTTAAAGGTTCGCCGTTTTCCGCGCAGGTCGTCGTTGAAAGTGTGCAAACCCTTGCCGACGGCACCAAACTCACCAAGAAAACCACCGGCTTCATCTATCGTGATGGCGAAGGGCGCACCCGTCGAGAACAGGAAGTCGGTTTTTTCGGTCCCATCAGTTCGCCTGACAATGCTCCGCGTATGGTGTTTATCAACGACCCGGTTAGCGGTTCGCATTATGCTCTCGATGCGGAAAATAAACAGGCGCGAAAGATGCGGTTTTCCAATCAACCGCCACCGATGGAACCGCAGGATTCCGTAAAACCCGAAGCTAAAATTGAATCCCTCGGCAACCAAACCATTGACGGCGTCGAAGCCGAAGGCACCCGTTCGGTAACTACGATTCCCGTCGGACAAATCGGCAATGACCGTCCGCTCGAAGTAGTTTCCGAGCGTTGGTATTCATCGGCTTTACAAACCGTGGTGATGACCAAATATAGCGACCCGCGATTCGGCACCACGACTTATCGTTTGACCAATATCAAACTCGAAGAACCGGCGAAATCGTTATTCAGCGTGCCTGCCGATTACAATATCGAAGAGGGCAACCCGCCAAGAGGCAAACGCCGACCGGGTGATGAGTAGTGCGCTCATGATTGCTCTTAGGTTGAAGCCAACTTTTTATCCTTCATTCTTAAAAGAGCCTGTAAAATCAGGCTCTTTTTTATATTCCCCTTGCAAAGCCAGACCGCTTACTTGTCAAAACAAAGCGCCAGTCGGTAAGATGTCGGTTTCTTAATTTCATTTTTTAGGAGACCTATCACATGGAAAGAACTTTAGTATTAATTAAACCCGACGCCATTCAACGCGGACTTGCGGGACAAATTTTATCGAGATTTGAAGCCAAAGGATTAAAAATCGCCGGGATTAAATTCATGTCTTTAAGCGACGGTTTACTTCAGGAACATTACAGCCATCTGGTTGATAAACCGTTTTTCGGCGGCATCAAAAGTTTCATGCAACTGACGCCGGTCATCGCGCTTTGTCTGGAAGGCTTGGACGCCGTGGAAACCGTGCGCAATATGTGCGGCATTACCAAAGCCCGCGCCGCCGCCCCCGGCACGATTCGCGGCGACTGGGCGATGAGCATTCAAGCCAATCTGGTTCATGCTTCCGATTCACTGGAAACCGCCGCCAACGAAGTGCCGCGATTTTTTAAAGCCGATGAGTTATTTGAATATGATTCGGCAACGACAGTGACCATCTATTCCGCCGACGAAATCAAATAGTTTGCCATTTCGCGTTTTCAGTTTTCAGTTGTTTGCCTGAAGTTGATGGTTTATCAAATCAACCTCGACCATCTGAAAACTGAAAACTTCTTTACCGCTTATGAATCGATTCACGCCTTTCGCAATTCCACTGCTCGTCCTGCTTTTCATTTTGTTATCAGCTGACACACACGCCCAGGCGCAAAAAGATTTCGAGTATCACGTCATCGGGAGTTCGCTTGACGTCAAAACCAAACCGACAGGTGGGCTTGCGTTACTGGGCGGCGGCACGGATGTTGACGCGGCTTTTCAATGGATGATTGAACGTTCCGGTGGCGGCGATTTCGTGGTGCTTCGCGCTTCGGGAACTTCTGCTTACAACCCTTATATCAATAAACTCGGCAAAGTCGATTCGGTTGAAACTTTGATTATCAAATCCCGCGAAGTGGCAAGTGACCCGTTTGTCATTGAAAAGATTCGCAATGCCGAGGCGTTATTCATCGCGGGCGGTGATCAGGGCAACTACATCAACTTCTGGAAAGGCACGCCGGTGCAAACGGCGATTCAATCTCTGGTCGAAAAACATGCGCCGATTGGCGGCACCAGCGCCGGGCTTGCCGTGCTTGGCGAATTTCTCTTCCCGGCTTTAAAAGACACTGTCACCTCAAAAGACGCGCTCGCCAATCCCTTCCATGAACGGGTGATTTTAGATAAAAATTTTCTTGCCTTACCGCACCTTGGAAATCTCATCACCGATTCGCATTTTGTTGAACGCGACCGCATGGGACGATTGCTTGTGTTTCTGGCGCGAATGAAAAGTGACGGGTGGGCAAAAACCCTGCGAGCAATTGCCATCGACCGCGAAACCGCGGTGTTGATCGACGCGCAGGGGCAAGCCACTTTAGGTGGTAAAAATACTGCCTATTTTCTCAACGTTTCGACTAAACCCGAACGGATGAAAGCGGGCGACCCACTGACCTATCGCAATATTTCCGTCTATCGACTGAACCCGGAGGGCACCTTCAATCTGAAAAAATGGCAGGGCACGGGCGGCACCAGTTATCGCATATCGGTCGAAAACGGGGTGTTGATGACTACCCAACCCGATAATCGTGTGTATTAGGCTGATGAATGAAAGTCATTCAATTCCCGCATACTATTGACTAAACCCCTTGAGCGTCATAACATAAGCCAACCCTTGATCCGGGGGAAATCAGCATTAAATCTCGGTAAGATTCTAAGGCAGTGAAGACGGACAAAAGATTCGTCGCGAAAATCAACCAGATCGTTGTTTAATGAGGCGATTGAATCAGTCAATCGATTCACATCAATTCGATGAAACACAGACGATTCAATCCTCAATTTATTTTCTGCTCATTCAGCCATCGGAGCGGAGATGAGTTTTTATTTTGGCTACAAACTTTTCTAGCCAACCAATCTGAAGGAGGCTACTCATGAAAAAGCGTTCAAGAAGAAAATCTCTTTTTGACCTAACCATCAAGCGTCCTGTATGCCTCTTGCTTACGGTTTTGCTGTTGGCGGCAACCATTCCCGCACAGACCGGCACCTCATCGGTGCGCGGTTCGGTGCTCGATCAGCAAGGCAAAGCAGTAGCAGGAGCAACCGTGACGCTACGAAGTGCGGAAACCAATTTTACCCGTACCACCACTTCTCAAGAAAATGGCGGCTATGTATTCGACCTGGTTCCGCCGGGAACTTATCGAATCGAAACCGAAGCAGCGGGCTTCAAAAAATCGGTCATCGAAGCCGTCAAAGCGTTGGTAGATAAACCGACAAACGTCGATATTGGTCTTGAAATCGGTAACATCACCGAAGCGGTAACCATTTCCGCCGGTTCGGCTGAAATTTTCCTCAATAAACAAGACGCTACCATCGGCAACAACTTCGTCTCGCAGCAAATCACTCAACTGCCGCTCGAATCCCGCAACATCGTGCAGTTGCTCAGTCTGCAACCCGGCGTTGCGCCCGATGGTTCGGTAACCGGTTCACGCGCCGACCAGGGCAACGTGACCCTTGATGGCGTGGACGTCAACGAACAACAGGGCGCGGCGGCTTTTGAAAGCGTGTTGCGCGTGTCAACCGACTCGGTTGAAGAATTCCGCGTCACCACCACCAACCCCAATGCCACACAGGGACGTTCATCGGGCGCACAGGTAGCACTGGTCACCAAGAGCGGCACCAACGAATTTCATGGCTCGTTCTATGAATTCCACCGCAACACCGCGACCAGCGCCAATGACTTCTTCAACAACCGCAACGGCATTCCGACACCGAAACTGTTGAGAAATCTTTTCGGCGCAACCCTTGGGGGGCCGATTAAAAAAGATAAAGCGTTTTTCTTTTACAGTTTTGAAGGACGTCGCGATTCCAGCGAACAGACGGCTTTAAGAACCGTACCGCTTGCCAGCCTCGGACGCGGTGAAGTGCGCTTCCCGAATACCAGCGGCGGCGTCACCACTTTGACCAGAACCAACCTTAACCAGTTGTTTCCGGCGGTCGGCACCAATTCCGCGGCGATTGCTTTACTGGCAAACGCAGCCAGTAAATATCCCGCCAATGATGACACGACTGGCGATGGATTTAATACTGGCGGCTTCCGTTTCAATGCCAAGACGCCGGTTGAACTCGAAGCGCACACGCTGAAGATTGACTATAATATGAATTCTGCACATTCATTTTTCGTCAGAGCCAATTATCAGCAAGACGTATTCGGCTTTGCGCCGCAATTCCCCGATACGCCAGCGCCGCAACTGTGGAGCCATCCGACAGGCATCGCCGCAGGTCATACCTGGACGATTGGCAACAATCTGGTCAACAGTTTCCGTTACGGGCTGACGCGATTGGCGTTCACCTCGCTTGGCGATTCTTCAAGCAATGCGACGACTTTCCGTTTTGTATTTTCGCCGCTGGCATTCTCACGAACCACCAGCCGCACCACACCCGTCCACAATTTCATTGATGACGCCTCCTATGTTCGCGATAATCACACCTATCAATTTGGCACCAACATTCGCGTCATCCGTAACACTCGCGGCAGCACCTCGAACTCTTTCGATTTTGCGACGATTAACCCCTCGTTCTACGATCAATCGGGAGGCGTGTTGACCAATCCGATTACCGGTATTGCGTCGGGGTTCCGCGCCGGTGTGCAGGCGGCAGTCGCCTCGGTCATCGGACGATTCTCGCAATACAATGCCAACTTCAACTTTGACCGGGATGGCGGTATTCTTCCCGTCGGTCAATCGGTTGATCGAACCTTTGCCACAGAAGAGTACGACCTCTATGTGCAGGATTCGTGGAAACTCAAACAGAATTTAACCATCACCTACGGGTTGCGTTATGGCTTGAGCCGCCCGGTTTATGAAGCCAACGGTTTCCAGGTTAAACCGACCACCAGCCTTGGCGATTATTTCGAGCAGAGAAAAGCCAGCGCCTTAAACGGTGTGCCGTTCAACGATTTAATCGAAGTCGATTTGGCAGGACCCGCTAACGGCGGCGAACCCTTTTACAAATTCGATAAAAACAATTTCCAACCGCGCGTCAGCGTTGCCTGGTCACCGAATTTCAATAGTGGTTTCCTGAAGAAAATCTTTGGCGGTAACGATGATTCGGTTTTCCGTGGTGGCTTTGCCATCACTCACGATAATTTCGGACAGCAACTCGCCGTGCAGTTCGACCTCAATAACACCCTCGGATTTTCATCGTCGCAGGTGATTTCCGCAAATACTTATAACGTCACGACCCGTCCGGCACCGCTGTTTACCGGCATCGGACAGGATGTGCGCAGTCTGCCGGGAATCTCGACGCCGGCAAAATTAACCTTCCCGCTGCAAACGCCTGCTGATGAAGCGCAACGCATCGAATCTTCACTTGATGACACGATTATCACGCCGGTCAATTACAGTTGGAATTTCTCCTATGGTCGCAAACTGCCGGGTGGATTGTTCGTCGAAGCCGCCTACATCGGGCGCTCGGCTCGCAACCTGCTGGCAACCCGCGACATTATGGCGTTGAACAATCTGGTTGATCCGAAATCCGGTTTGGATTGGTATACGGCAGCAGGTATGTTGCATGACCTGCGCGCTCAAAATACCCCGCTCAACAAGGTTCCGAAAATTGCTTACTTTGAAAACCTCTTCCCCAATCTTGGCGATAATTTCTGGGGCGACCCGACGGTCAGTTCAACGCAGGCGGTTTATGGAATCGTGGCGCGCGAAGATTTCTTCGGATTCGATTTCTTCAATGTTCTGGACTGGACTTTCGTTCAGTTGTTAATTGACGATTTGGGAGTCTCTCCCAATATGTTCTTCCATCCGCAATATGCCGCGCTATCGACCTTCTCAACCGTAGCGGCATCCGATTATCACGCGGGCACGCTGACCGTTCGTGAACGTTACAAAGATTCCTTGACCTTTGACTTCAACTACACCTTCTCGAAGTCAATCGATGACGTATCGGGTCTGCAAACCAGCGGCGCTTATGGTTCGGCGTTCATTCTCAATCCGCTGAGACCGAAAGATAACCGCGCAGTTTCGGATTTCGACATTCGCCACATCATCAATGCCAATGGCGTGTATCAATTGCCATTTGGAAAAGGCAGAAAATTCCTCGGCAGTTCCAACAGCGTTGTCGATGCCTTCTTAGGTGGCTGGCAGGTTTCGGGAATCTTCCGTTGGAATGGCGGACTGCCGGTGCAAACCCCGTTTGACGCGCAACAGTGGGCAACCAACTGGAACGTGCAAAGTAACGGGGTTCGCGTAGTGCCAATCGAATCCAGCCCGACTCGTGGCGGAAAATTGGCACCTAAACTGTTTGCTAACCCGGAAGCGGCATATAAAGCATTCCGCAATGCCCGACCGGGCGAGACCGGAGACCGCAATGTACTCAGAATCCCTGCCTACATCGCACTCGATATGGGCTTGGGTAAATCCTTCAACATGCCTTGGGAAAACCACAAATTGCAGTTCCGTTGGGAAGTGTTCAATGTCACCAACACCCAACGCCTGACAGTGGTCAACTTTTCCCGCACAACTTTCGGTTTGGATATCGACCCCGATTTAACTGCACCACCACCGACCTGGGCTAACCTTGATACCGTTCAAGGCACCCCGCGCGTGATGCAATTCGGGTTGCGCTATACCTTCTAAAAAGCGATAAGGCAAAAAATAAAAAAGGCTGGGATTTCTTCCAGCCTTTTTTATTTGCAGCGATCAGGCGAGGGACAAACTCTGCGCCAACTCTTCACCGGATTATGCAGCAATCACAAAGGTAGGTGAGCTAAAGCTTTGGAGTGCGGTGACTGGTCACCGCTTTTGATTTGCATAAAACTTTTGAAATCCTTGCCAATATTTAAGGGGGGTTCCTGCAAAATAAAAGCTGCGACAAGTCGCAGCACTCCATAAAACTCGCTGTTCATCACCCACCAACTTATTTGATTTTGGTATTATTCCTGACCAGGGGACGCTGTCGCAAAACTCCATCGTTGAAGAAGGAACGCCTCACCTCAATCCGTTTATTTAACCTTCTGCCATATCAGGTCGTTGTTTTCGCGGCGGTCGAGCATTCTTACCACCTTGCCTGTGACATCTCGTTCAAATACTTTTTCGCCGCGCCACACGCCTTTGCGGTAAACCATATCCATCCCCAGTAACAGCAACTCTTCTTTAGGACGTCCGCTTCGTTGACCAAATAGTTGATTGCCGGTGCGCGTGATGATGTAGGTCACGTCAGGCGCGATTTGATACTGCCCGACATAAGCGTCGAAAATTTCCGGTAATTTTTTCGGGTCAACCGCCAGCGGCTTGCGTTCGTTCGGAATCGCCATCACCTGCACAGCAGCAAGTTTCCACTCTCCGTCGCTTTGCTTCACCCAGGTATCTGTCGAATGAAACCAGGTCAACAATTTCTGTCCATATAGTTCGAGTGATTCGCGGTCGCGATGCGTGAGCACGATGAGGTTGCCCTGTCGGAAAACCTTCGGCTCGCCCATTTTAATCGAGCCAATATAACCCGGCGGCAACGGTCGCAATTCCCTGAGCAACTCTTCTTTGGTTTTCACATTGCCTTCTTCGTCGGTATACAGACATCCTGTTGCAAGATACTTCTGCCAAACGCGGGTATCTCCGTAAGCAACGGCGTCGAGCAATTCCTGAGTGGCGCGTTTTAACTGCTCAATGATGGCTTCGTCCGCTTGACTGTCGGAGACTTTTTGAGCCGCTGGCGAACCGGCGATGAACAACAAAAAGATGGTGAACCAACTGATAATGAACTTAGCGGTTTTCATAAATCAATTTTCTCTTACAAAAACTTGAGTCATTTATTTTCAGGACGCCTGGCTTTTTATCTACTACACGTTTTGCAGGGCAGGCACAAAAACCAACCGAGCCATAATCATCACTAAGCCGCTTACAAACTCTATAGCGATTTGCCGAGTTTATCATAAGAACGAGTTCCTCGAAGCAGACACGAAATGGCATAGTTTATTTTTTCATCAGAACTTGCTGATTTCCGTCTGAATGTGCGCGACGATACTTGCTTGAATAAGTTAATAGAAAATCTTGAGAGGAGACATATGAAAAAAAAACGATGGGCAATGGTCGCGATTGCCATTATTGTATTGGCGCTTTGCGCCCCCCAGGCGCAACCGCAACAGACAACCTCAACCGCAACGCCTGAAGCGAAGCTGTTCGCGCCCAAAGTGATTTCAACCGGAGATTATGATTCGCATCCGGCGTTTACCCCGGATGGCAAGACGCTCTATTTTTTGAAGATTACCCCCGATTTCAATTTCTGGACTATTGTGGTTTCGCAACTGAGCGGCGGACGTTGGCGCGAGCCGCAGGTTGCGCCCTTCTCCGGTCAATACTGTGACGGCGATCCTTTCATCACCGCCGATGCTCAACATTTCTTTTTTGTTTCAAGGCGTCCACGACCCGGTGAGCAAGCTGACGATAAATTGCACGATTTGGATATTTGGATGATGGATAAACAAAGTGATGGCAGTTGGGGAAAGCCAGTCAATATCGGCAGAACGGTCAACAGCGAAACGAGCGAATATTATCCTACGGTTGCAACTAACGGCACGCTCTACTTTGGTTCGCGGCGCGCCGGTGGCAAAGGCGGAACCGATATTTATCGCGCGCCGATGGTGAACGGTCAATACCAGACCCCGGAAAATTTAGGAGAGGCGATTAATACCGAATTTGATGAGTTCGAGCCATACATCGCTCCTGATGAAAGTTATATGATTTTCATGGCGGGGGGCGGTCGTCCCGATTCAATGGGCGGCTATGACCTGTATATCAGCTACCACCGTGAAGGGAAATGGACAAAGGCGCAAAACCTCGGCGCGCCGTTCAATTCTTCGGCGGATGAATTCTCGCCGAAATTTTCGCCTGACGGCAAATATTTTTTCTGGTCAAGCGCGCGCAGTGTCATCGATAAACCTTCGGCAAAAAAATTGACTTACGCGGAAATTTTGAAACGCTTGCACAGCCCACAAAACGGTCTCGGCGATATTTATTTCATTGAAACAAGCGCATTGAAACTTGAACGATAATTGCCAGGTAAAAACGATGGAGCCTGTCGGAATATTGTGCGAATGGTCGCATCAGTAATCCGACAGGCTCTTGATTTCGCCAGCTCATTCGTGGCCAACCACCATTTTAGAAGACGCCAGCTTTGTTGCGTAATTTCAGGATTCGCCAATAAATCGGTGGCAAATCGCTAAGGTTTAGCGGCTTGGTTGATGGTGAAGGTCTTTCCCGCTATCGTCAACGTCCCGCTCCTCGCTACCCGGTTCGGATTCGCCGCTACTCCGTATTTCACTAACCCACTGCCACTGCCGCTACTGCCGCT